>VMTI01000066.1 GCA_013791675.1 bacterium
CTTTTGCGTGATGATACATTTCCCTCCCTCCATATTTTTCGTATTGTCCGGCAGCTTTGCGGTAATTTCTCTATGGCTTTAATAGTCACCGCGCCTATCCTTTTATATTTTTCCTTTAATTTCATGAGCTTGTTACGGTCTTCTTCAGATGTAGCATTCGGTGAGTTGTGCGGACGACGGGAAACCTCTTCAAGGCCTTTATAACTGCCGCTAAGCCATCTTCTATACCATTTCCTGACAGTGTTTCTGGTTGCCATAAAATCCCGGGCTGTTTTTTTTATTCCGTACTTCTCTGCTGCCAACACCATCTCATACCTCAAATGTTTCGGGTCTTTACTTTTTCTCATAATTAAATAATAGTTGTATGGGCACATGGTTAAATACCTCCAAAAGTATTTTAACTATTGTGCCCATTTTTTTCACCTCTTTGCCTTTCTTACCTTTTTCTTCTTCTCCCCCACCTTTGTCCTCCCCCTCAAGGGGGAGGATTTATTCTCTTTACAAATAATCCTTAAGTTCTTCTCCTCTTCTTCTCCAAAACAAACCAATCTAACAAACCTATATTTCTTCCCCGGGGGGTCACGATGTCCCTTCCTATTCCCAAAGCTATCTTTCGTATGCCTTTAAATTTCCAGATTAAAAAGATACAATCAAAACGTGAATAAAATGAAAAATATTGACATCAAGACACAAAAATCTAACATCGCCGACAGCGATTATAGAATATTATTTAACGATATAAAAAGCATTCTTGAAAAAGTAAAATATAAAGCATATAAGGCGGTTGACAATTTAAGGGTTCAAGCTTACTGGCAGATTGGAGAAAGAATTGTAAGAGAAGAACTCCAGCATAAAGGTAGAGCAGATTACGGCAAAAACGTTATTGAAAAATTGGCAAAGGATTTAAAATTTATAAAAAGAGATATATATAGAATGCTTCAATTTTATAAAGCATACCCAATTGTGACATCACTGATGTCACAATTAAGCTGGACGCATTATATTATATTGGTCGGAATAAAAACCAAGGGAGCGAGGGAGTTTTATCAAGACCAAATTGTGCGAAATAATTGGAGTGTTCGGGAGTTGGAAAGACAGATAAAATTAAGGCTATATGAGAGGATGAACCAACACGGCAAAATAATTGTGAAAAAACAGTCTAACTTTGCATTGCCGGAAAAGATATTTAAAGACAGTTATAATTTTGATTTTTTGAAGCTTGATGATATGCGTTATGAAAAAAAAGTTGAAGAAGTGCTTGTTAGAAACGTAGAATCGCTGCTTTTGGAATTCGGACAGGATTTTTCTCTTGCTGGCAGGCAGAAGAAAATTATCATTGATAATCAGACTCATTTTGTTGACTTAGAATTTTATCACAGAGGAATTCCATGCATAGTGATTGTAGATATAAAGATAGGCCGATTTAAAAGCGAATATGTTGGGCAAATGAACAAGTATTTAAATTATTATAGAGAAAAAAGAAAATATGACTGGGAAAAAGATCCGATAGGGCTGATTATATGTGAAGATAAAGGAGAAGAAGAAGTCCGTTTTGCTCTCGGTGATCTGGAGAATAAAATATTTGTAGCGGAGTACAAATCAAAACTTCCCACTGCAAGGGAAATTAAAACAAAATTACACCGGTCCAAAAACAAAGAAAGTAATTCCAGGCATTGATACGCTTTCGCTGAAGCTATGGCGGACAGGCATTCTGGGAATAGACACACATTCTGTTCAAAACCGCAGAAATAATTTCACCATCAAAAAACTATCTTACTGTGTAGCGGAAACTTGCTTTAAGTTTGTAAATATAATACACTGACCTAGTATATAGGTCACGTGACCTATAAAAGGAGGGCATATGCTTGAGGCGCTTTTGGGTTCAATAAATAGAGAAAGAGTTCTTCTTTTTTTGTACAATCGCAAAGAAGGATACGCCAGAGAAATTTCGCGTTTTTTTAAAATTAATCTTAATCAAATTCAAAAACAATTAGAAAGACTGGAAGACGGTGGAATTGCGTATAGTCGTGTTGTGGGCAAAACTCGCCTATACGGACTTAATCCCCGCTATCCTTTTCGGGTCGAATTAAATGCTTTATTGATTAAAGTGTTGACATTTTATTCTACCGAAGAGCGGAAAAAACTTACAATGGACAGACGGAGGCCAAGAAGAAAAGGTAAACCTTTGTGAAACCGGTAAAACAAATGACGCTTGGTGAATTAGCGGCATTCGTATGTACTCACTTAAAGAAGCATGGAGTAAAAGGTGTCGTCCTCAATATTCCTACCGCAGGCACTCTTTGTAGAATACTGGTCAATTTGGGGATGGTTTATAACCAAACAACGCTTCCAGCCGGAAAGTAATTGCCGCTACGGGGAGGTACCTTCCGTATTCATCACGCGGCCAGCTATTCTCGGGTTCAATTTCATAAAAAAGCCAGTCCTTATAAAAATTAC
>VMTI01000128.1 GCA_013791675.1 bacterium
AAAATAATTGCAGCATAAATGGCCTTTTGTGCCGGGGCATTTTTCTATGAAACTGGTTTTTCTTACCGTCAGGAAGAGAGCTTTTTTTCCGCGGGAAACTTCTTCCGGAGCGCCGGATGGAGTGAAGTAAAGTTCTTTCGGCGACGCAACGGGAGTCCTTCGCGCGGCTTTAAATAAATCAAATATTTTTTTAGTCAGAGGAATATGTTCCGCGTCTTTTGTGAAATATATTTCAGAGAAGCTCAAGAAATTTATCCAACAGCGCCGTTTTTGTATCTATTTCTGCAATGGCTTTTTTCAGCTGCGCGGTATTTTCAAAGCGTATGGTAAGCGAAACTTTTTTACCCTCAAAATTCTCCGGGCGCCTCAGAGACATATTTTGCGGGAGAGCTAATTTTTTTAAGGCGTTTTCCATTTCGTTTTCTTTTGCGGTTAAGGCGGGATAGCGTATAGCGCGCAGGAGTTGCCGGAGTTTTTCCGTTTTTATTTTTCTTGAGCATTCCATATCGGTAATTTTTTTTACATTTTCAGCGTTCAGTATTTCAAAAGCGGAAATGCCGTCTCTTTTTGAAATATCCAGAATATGCTCTGAAAATTCCTTCATAAGAGATGAGCTCGCCCGGAGTTTTACAAGAAACTCGCAGACGGCGGCTCTGTCTTTTTCTCCGAGGAAGCGCAGCGCCGCGGCGGCGCCGTAACTTATTGTTCCGGTTTTCATTTTATCTTCAAGATCCAAAGGTAAATTAACCTGCATTATTCATATCTCCGATGACAAAAACAACAGTCTGTCATTCCGAATCCCTCGCTTCTGTCATTCCGAACGAAGTGAGGAATCTTAGATTTCTCAGTCGTAAAAACTCCTTCGAAATGACATACAGTGTGAATAATCCAGATTATAATAACGCTGATTTCAGGCATACTTCGGCTAATTTTTTTATGTCCGTTTTTACGAATTCCATTTTGAAGTCAGTGATATAATATAGAAAACGGCTTTCTATTCCTTCCGCGGCAAAAGCGGCATGGGCGGTTTCCATGTCAACCATATCAAAACCCGCTTCCGCGAGTTTTTCGAAAATAGACATTTCCATGAAAAGAGAAGGCAGCGTGTAAATAATTCTTTTGCTTTTTTCTTTCTGCCCGCCAGGAAGAATCTTTCGCTCTCCGCTAAAAGCGCGAGCGGTTTTTAGCGGCAGAACGTTCTTGCGCAGGCTTAAAGAAAATTGTTTAAAGGATGCTCCGCCGGCCCACGCCGCGGGCGAGCAGAAACTGCCGGGGGCAAGGGACTTGCTTGTGCTTCCGGCAAAGCCGAAAAAAAAGATTTTTTTAACCCCCTCTTTTTTCAGGAATAGTATGCAGTCGGCGGCTTTTTCTCCTGTTCCGCAGTCTACGACACTGAGCTTTTGATCGCGCAAACGCCCCTTCCAGAGTTTCCACCAGCCTCCCGAGGCAAAGTGAGAAACGCCCTCCAGCTCGGCCCCCAGCCGGCGGGCGAGAATTTTCACGGGCGTCATTATAACTTCACTGCCGCGGGCTTCTTCGCCGAATTTAAACATTGTCTGTTTTTTCCGATGGTTTTTTTCTGAGAATTTTTTTATCTGATTGTATTCTTTTCAGCAGCAGCACTTTTTCTTTTGCTTTCTTTGAGCGCCTATTTTTTTGTTTTCTGAGCTTATGTATTTTTTTCGCTTTCTCGCTTTCGGCGCCCTTCACACGATCTTCTATTTTATCGGCAAGAATTCTGCGCGCGAAAAAGCGGTTGTCTTCTCTTAATCTTCCGGCGGAGCATTTAACCAGCATGCCGCTGGGAATGTGTTTCAGAAACACGCAGGAAGAAGTTTTGTTGAGTTTTTGGCCGCCGTGACCGGACGCGCGTACAAATTTTTCCTCAATATCGCTTTCCTTTATGCCGAGGTTTTCAAGCCGCTTTTCAAGCACTCTGAGTTTATTTGTATTTATCATTACCTTTTATTGGGCAATGCAGGATTCTCCTACAAGTAAATTTCCTAACGGAAATTTCTCGCAGGCCGTTCCAGGGCGCTCACATCTCGCGCCCGTGCCTTTCCCTCGCCCTTTCGGCTCTGTCGTCGCTCTTTATTCATCGCGACCGGCACCCCTCGCGGCGCTCGCCTTGCCTTCGGCAAACTCGCGCATCGCTACGGTCTTCGAATCCTGACGCAAGCCAAGCAGTTGGCTTGCTCATTACCTTTTATTGGGCAATGCAGGATTCGAACCTGCGGCCTCTGCCTTGTAAGGGCAGCGCTCTCACCAGCTGAGCTAATTGCCCGATTTAACCGCCGGGAGGTATTGTAGAAAATAATGTATGATTTTACCATAAGCGCTTTTAATGTAGGGCCTCACGGGGTTCGTCTGCCATTCTTGCTCTTGGGCTGGCTTCTTAAAAGATGAAAAATAAAAAGACGTTATGTCACGAATAAGTCA
>VMTI01000273.1 GCA_013791675.1 bacterium
GGCGTAAAGGCCGAGACAAACGGTTTCGGGATTGCCTATTCCGAATCTCACGCCTTTTTTGGCGAGGTCTTCAAGACATTTTATGTTTTTCGGATTTCCCTTCGGCGTTAACATCGCGGGAACAAGATACGTGCCTCTTCTTGAAGTGCCTTTCACGAGGAGCCCCTTCTCCTCGCCGATTATGACATAATCGGGTGAGCCGCACAGATAGACGTCTCCTCTTTTTGTGATCTCCATCTGTGACAGCAGATTTCCCGAACCGCTGTAAATCACGTTGACCTCAACTCCCGTTTCTTTTTCAAAATTCGCTACAATTTCCTCCATCGGAACTTTTACCGCGGCTCCGCAGAAAAAATCCAGTTTTGCCTGAGGTTTTTTACCGCATGCGCTGAAACCGAAAACAACAGCCAAAACAAAACCCAAACTTAAAAACTTTTTCATTGTTTTTTCTCCCGTACATTCTTTAATCTTTACCATTTTACAAAATTGTTTCACCGTTTATCCCGTTAGAAACAATATTGAAGCTGAACGATCAAAGTGTCGTTGTCCACTTCGTTTTTCGCTTCTTTTTTGGAAATATAATTCGCCTGTAGTTTGACTTTTCCCGCGGGAAAATAATTCAACCCCAGCGTCGTCCATGTAACGTCTTTTTTATCAGTGACACTGTCATCAGGGTCATATTTCTCATATCGAGCGGACGCCTGTAGTTTTTTAGAAATTACGAAATAGCTGCCGGTTACGCCGAAGCCCGCGGCGTTTACCCCTTTAATCGTAGAATCATCCGGGCTATAATTCCCTGCAATGTATTCCGCCTTCAGAGAAATGCCCCCCTGCTTAAATTCCAGATCCGCTTGAGCAATTTGTTTCTCATACGAGGCAAATCCCGGTGTTGCAATCAACGCCGTTTCAATTTTACTGTCACCGCTAACTGTTTCATGCGAACCCGCAAAGCCGACTCCCGCTTTGATTTTTGCCAAAGGTTTGGCGGTCAGGCGGGCAACATAAAAAGAGTTACCGTCATTGTCCGCGGCGTTTGGACCGCTGCCGTTGAAAACACCTGCGGAATAAGATATTTTATTCTCGGGAAATTCCCCCGAGGCCATAACGCCGATATCCCTGCATGTTGAGGGAAGCATTTGTGAAATGAACTGATATTTGTTTATTAAATCCTGTTTCGTCGCAGATGCCAAAGCTTCGGCGCTCAGCGGAATTTTGAACTGCCCCGTTTTTATTTTCAGCGCATCACTCATCTTGCATTCCATATATGCGTCAAGCAAAAGCGGCGTAACAGCTGTTTCTGCCAGAAGTTGAAAAGAAAACCTCTCGTCTAAATTCCCCGTAAATTTTACTCTCGCTCTTTTTATGGCGAAAGAATCATTCTCCGCTTTTCCCGCGGAAAAGCGCGAATGAATATAACAGCCGACTTTCACATCTTCCGCGAATGCGCCTGCGCAAAACCCCAAAACCAAACACAAACTCAAAAGTTTTTTCATTACTCCTCCCAACATCTTTTCCTAAAAGTCTTTTTGCATTTCTGCGTACATTATAATGCAAAAGCCGAAAGCTGTCAAGAGAGTGTGGGGGTAGGCCTTACGGGTAGTGTCAAGCATTTTGTGTAAATTCAGCCAGCGCGGGAAGATAACTTTTCTTTCCGAACGGCGCACACTTCCAACCCAACTCCATTTTACAAGCCACAAAACATAACAGCAAATACGCCGAATTTTCTCCCGCGAGAATTTCCATTGGCTTTGTCCGTCGTTTAAATTCTTTGTTCACTCGTTCGATTGCATTCGTCGTCCTTAAACTTATCCATTCATGCTCGGGAAATGAGAAAAATGTAAGACAGCTTTTTATGCTCCGGCCAAGACAATCGACAGCGCTTGGAATTGTTTTTCTATATTCTTCCGTAAATGTTTCGTAATTTTCAATTGCAGTTTTTTTATTCGGCGCATAAAAGATGTCCGTCAATTTGTCCCCGACTTCCTTTCGTAACGAGCAGGGAATCTTTGTAAGAACATTACTTGTTACGTGCACCGTGCAGCGTTGTGTTTTTGCATTCGGAAACTCTTCGCTGAAAACTTTCTCAAGACCAGGAAGTCCGTCCATAATTCCCAGTTGAATATTGTCTTTATTCAGCCCGCGTACATGTTTCATGTCTCTAAAAATCTCCCGCCAGGTCGACGCTTTTTCTTTGTCCCCCTGCTGAATCGTCAGAAAAATCCTTTTGTTATCATTCGTAACTCCTATGACTATCAGCATTGGAACTTTTACCACTTTTCTGCCGACACGAATATTGAAATTAACTCCGTCCATAAACACATACTTGATTCGCACATCCGTAAGCGGTCTCGTTCTCCATTTTTCAATTGCCGACGATACTTCTTTGTTTACATTTGAGACCTCTCCCGCAGATATTTTTCTCCCAAGTAATTGCTCTGAAAACATATTAATATTCCTCGTCGACATCCCGGATAAAAACATCGCAAGAATGTCTCTCGCCAGCGCTTTATCATATCGGTCATATCGCTTTACCAATTTTGACTTAAATTTTCCAAGACAATCCCTTTTAACTTTTATCTGAAGCGGCCCGATTCCTTTTACCGTATAGTTTCTCCTATAACCACCGTTGCGATAGTTCTTGCTTTTCCCCTTACTTGCCGGACAACGGTCAGATTTCCTTTCATACTTCTTACGCCCGAGAAATAATGTTAACTCTGTTTCTATCAATTTGCTCACTGCTCGCTCAGCTGCGCTTTGTAAATCAATTCTCAACATCTCGAACATTTTCTCCGGTTGCGCCATAATGGCATTGAATGTTTCCATCGTTTCTGGTACACTTACATCAGACACCTTAATAATACTTTTCATGGTGCATGCCTCCTTTTTTTTCCTTTGGAAGTATGCACCTTTTTTTTCTTTCTTTCAATACCCCCCACCTTTTTCCTCCCCTCCGGGGAGGACGGTGGAGGGGGTGATTCAATTTTACACAACATATTTTACACTACCGGCCTTACGCTGCCAAATGCGTTGTAGCCACAGCGCCTTGCGCTGGGGGTTATGGGCTTTCTACAAAAAGGTGATTGTTATTTGGTTGCGTCCGAAAGTGGTATTAGTAACCGTCCCCAATACCATCAGGGGATAAGAAGGAATTGTGAGTTTTTTTGTTTAATCAGCTTTTGCTGTTCTCTGAGAAGGCTCTTTTCATAGACAAGCGACATCTCGCCAGGCGTGGAAGCGCTTCCGTCCAGAATAACGGCGGCTTTTTTGAATTCGGATTCCATTCTGAGAAAATTAGCTTCCTGAAGAGCGCAGTAAAAAACGCCCCTGGGATCAGAAAATTCTTTGAATATTTTTACGCAGACTCTGTTTATTTTAAGAGCCTCTTTTTTTCTCCCGAGAAACCACGCCGTTTGCGACAGCCCCCACATGGAATAAGCCATATTCCAGCGGTCATTTATTTTTTTGTATAAGGCCACAGCTTTTTTATAAAGTTTTTCCGATTTTTTGAAATCTTTTTTCATTCTGGCGGCGCTGCCGAGGCCGCATGACGAATAAGCTATGCCGAATTTCTCTTTCTTTCCGGAAAAA
>VMTI01000017.1 GCA_013791675.1 bacterium
AGGAAATTTGCTCCCAATCGCGCAAAGGCGCGGCATGGGCGAAAAAAATATGGAAGCAATACGGTTTTTATCTCGGTATAGCCGTTTCCGATATTGTTAATTTGTTCGCGGCCGATAAAATTATTTTTACGGGAGGCCTCGCCGGAGCGTATTCGGAATTTAAAGAAGGCCTGAACAGCGTGATGGATGAGAATATTCTTCCCCCGTACAGAAAATCCGTTTCAATTGAGGCCTGTCCCCAGAATCATTACATTGGCGCTGACGGCGCCGCCCGCCTGGCGCTGCTTTGAAATACAGACCGGTTTTCTTGACGGTTATTGTTTTAGCGGCGGCGTGTTTCGCGGCTGAAAGTCCGCAGGGGCGGGCGGATGACAACCTACCCTTAGAGATTGTGAAACAATCTCAAGGACCAAGTCTCCCGAGAGACTGTTTTACAGTGTCCGGGACTTTATCCCGGGGATTTCCTTCAAAGGAATCCCACGGGGCCGGAAATCTTTCAGATTTCTCGGGGCCCTTTGAAATAAAGTGCGATTATCTTAAATACAGCAAAAAAACGGAAGTCGTTTTTTCGTCGGGAAATGTCTTCATAGAAAGGGACAAAATGAAATTGTACGCCGATGAGGCGGAGTTTCACAGGAATGAATCGCTTCTATTTCTGAAAGGTAACGTGCGTATGGAAGATTCCACAACGACAATAACCTGCGATGAAGCCGAATATAGCGTTGAGGCGGATACAGCGGTTAAATTCGCGGCGTCCCGCGAGGAAAGAAAAAAAGGCGATATAATTTTAAAAGACAATGTGAGAATATCAAATTCAGGAACCGAGGTGGAATGTTCTTATGCTGACTATAATATGGCGGGCTCGTCCGGGGTTTTTAAAAATGTACGGGTTCATCAGGACAAAATGTATTTTGTCGGGCAGGATGCCGAAAAAAACGGGGACACATATATTTTCAAAAAAGCTTATGTAACGACTTGCGATTCGGAAAAGCCGCATTATAAAATGTCTTCGCCGCGAATGGTTTTTGTGAGCAAGGAAAGTTTGACAATGGATCATGCCGTTTTTTCAATAAGAGGGATACCTCTTTTTTATACGCCGTATTACAAACAGAGGCTCGGGGAAAGAAAATGGGCACTTTCTTTCAGGGCGGGAAGCTCAACAAGAAAAGGATTTTTCATACTCACGAACCTCCGTTACAGCTGGTCAAAAAATTTCAGAACTTATCTGATAAATGATTATTTCAAGAAACTCGGCTACGGAAAAGGCGTTGAGCTTGATTATAAGACCGCGTCGGTAAAAAGCAATCTGTATGTTTACGGTATAAACGAAAAAGACACGGGGGTGAGAAACCTGACATTGCGTCAGAGTCACTGGCAGCAACTGCCGGCGGGCTTTCTCTGGCAGTCATATATTGATTTTCAGGATTATTCGGCCTTTAACAGCAATTATCTGAGAGATCAATCTTTGGTGCTCAATCCCACTTATGTCAGAAGCAGAGCTTCGCTGTCAAAAAGCGCGTCCGCTTATTATCTGCGTTTGTCCGGATACAGGAATGAGACATGGAGCGAAAATCTCAATAGATTTGACGCCGACAATGTGATAGCGCCCGAACTGTATTTCCGGCTTAATCCCGTAAATTTCAAACTGTTCAGTTATGACTTTATTTATGATTACAAAAACTATTTGAATAAAGATGCCCTCGCGGGTGTGATTTTCCCCGATTATACGAACATACACAATGCGTCCGCGCGGATTTTTAAAAGCTACCGGCTTATGAGCGCTCTGACGCTGTTTCCGAGGATAGGTTATCAGTTCTATAAGCAGGACGACCTGAAGCCCGTTGAGTATTATTTTCACAACATAAACATGACGCTTAATTTTTACCGGCCGCTGAAACTTTCTTTTACGCATAACTACAAAAGAGAACCAGGGAAATCTTCCATTACAGACAGCGTTTCTTTTTCGGACGAATACAGGCCCGCGCGAAACGTGATTTTCAGGCAAAGCGTTCTTTACGACGTGAAAAAAAATTCTCAGCCGCTTGAAAACAGATTTTCGCTTCTTGAAAATCAGCTTAATGTCAAAGCCGCGGGAATGAATTTTTATGTCAGAAATTATTATGATATTTCTCAAGGCTTGGCTGTATCATGGGAAGAGGAAGTAAGCGGCAGGCATTTTTCGTCAAGGTTTACGCATAACCGCGCGGAGCCGGATTTCGCGAACTGGTTTCAGAGTTTCAATTTCAAGTGCGGAAAATGGGACGCTGCCGTTAAGGCCAGGATGTTTTTCAATTACAGGGAAGCGGATATGAAAATGAATAATGTCATAGAAAAGGAAATTGTTCTGAAAAGAAACCTGCACTGCTGGGATATGATGTTCAAATATCTGGTGACGCGGGATAGGCGCGAGGGTTGGATATTTTTTAATGTGACGGCTTTCCCTGAAAGGCCGATAGGGATATATCACGACGCTGTCAGTGAAGAATGGTCGTTCCGCAAAAAATAAAAGAGGCCAGGCTGATTTTTGCATTTTGTTTTAGCATTTTGTAATTTACATTTACTCGGGGTGTGGCCTAGTTGGTAGGGCGCCTGCTTTGGGAGCAGGAGGTCGGCGGTTCGAGTCCGCCCACCCCGATAATTCCGCTCTTGGCGGTTTGTTCACAAAAATTTCGCGTCCGCCTCCGGCGGTTGCTTTGGAAGACTTTTCGGAATCCCCCTCTTCAAAAAACAAAAAAGACCACGGCTTTTTCAATTCCAGATAACAGGTTTTGTTCAGCAAGCGGCGGTTCGTTCCGATTTTTTTAACAAAAGACTTAATTTCGGTTAAATCTTTTGACAAAGCAAGTTCCCCGGCGTGGTGAGCGTCACTAATCCAGTTTCTCAATGGTTCGATCCAATTGTTCCCCTTA
>VMTI01000213.1 GCA_013791675.1 bacterium
ACAAGCGCGCAGCTTAATTATCCTTATGGTGTTGCTGTTGACACATCGGGAAATATTTTTATTGCTGACATTGGTAATAATCGTATAAGAAAAGTTTTTTGGGGCATTGCGCCGGAAACGGGCCTTGTGGGGTACTGGCGCTTTGAAAACAACGCAATTGATTCTTCGGGATACGGAAATCAGGGAACGATTTTAGGCGGAGCCGGGTTTGGCACCGGTTGCTACGAAGGTTCTTATTCATTGAGTTTGGATGGCGTTGATGATTGTGTGGAAGTGTCAAGTTCTTCCTCGCTTGATTTAAGCGGTAATTTTACAATTGAGCTGTGGATATCAATAGGGAATTATTCAGAAACAATGAATATGGTGAACAAAAGGGATGATGCCTACGGTATTCAGCTTGAATACCCCGGCGTTGTCAGATTTTATTCAGCGGGTTCTCACATGGACAGTCCTCAAAACGCTCTTCCGACGTATAATTCATGGATTCACATAGCCGCTGTGTTCACTGGTTCAGAGAAGATAATATATGTAAACGGAAGAGCCGTCACAACCCACCAATTTTCATCGCCTCCGGCAATTAATACTGCGAAGCTGCTGATAGGAAGACATTCCTATTCTGCTACGGGACAGTATTTTAACGGTAATATAGATGATGTCAAAATTTACAATTACGCAAGATCGGCCTCAGAAATTGCAGCTGATGCGGGGGTTCCTTTTTCAGGCGATAGCAGCAGTTTTGAGATATGGCGGAATGTGTTTGACCCACGGACGGAATCATGCCAGATCAGGACTTCTTTGTCGGCGGGAAGCAGCGCCGATGTGAATATATACGATGCCGCAGGAAGAGTCATAACAAGTTTCACCACTTCAAGCGCTATTTTTAACTGGGACGGCAGGGACAAAAAAAGTGAAGTTGTTGCCAACGGTGTTTATTACATTTCTATAAACGGTGGAGGGATAAAAGACGCGAAGCCGGTGGCGATATTTAAGAAATGAACGAAAATCAGGTTTTGAATAAAGCGATTGATGTTTTAGCGCGCGAGCTTAATCCGGGGAAAATATTGCTTTTCGGCTCCCGCGCCAAAGGAAAAAATTCAAAGAACGCCGGTTTTGATATAGCGGTTGATGTGGTAAAGCCGGATATTACAAAAGAAAGAGAAATCGCCGAAAAAATCGATGAAATAGCGGGTCTTTATTGTGTGGATATCGTGTATCTCTACAGCGTGGAAAATGATTTCAGAAAAATAATTATGAAAACGGGAAAGGTGGTTTATGAAAGAGGAAATTGAACTTTCTTTAAAAAAGTTTGAAGACAGAAACGAAACTTCGCATATATACAATAAATCCATGGCGGAAGAAATACTTAGCAGAATTAAAGGCGAGTATGCCGGAGCGCTGGAAAAGGTCGTGAAGAAATTGAAAGAGAGTCAAAAATGAAATCGCGCCAAAAAATATTTTATTTATTTTTGATTTTTAATTTTACATTTTTTATTTTGCGGGAGGCGGGAGCTGAAACAACCGCCTGCAGTTATATGTATTACAACCAGTCGCCGGTAAGTATGGGGATGGGTGGGCTGGATGATATTTTTGAAGCTTTTCCGGGAGCATCCGCTAATCCCGCGCTTCTTGCTTTCTCCGAGGGAGGCGAGCTGTCGGGTGGCGGGGGTAATGACGCTATGGAAGCTCAAATGAACCGGCTTAACGCGAATTTCCGTCTGAAAAAAGCGGGTATTGCCTTTGGTGTTTTTTCCTACGAACAGAGTTTTCCCATTGTAAATTTTGACGGTTCGTCATACAGCGGCTTTTCGCAAAGCGGCGAAATAAACTCCCTTTCCATTGGCTACCCTGTGCTGAAAAATCTGTCCTTCGGATTGGGTATGAGAAATGTGAACGAAAGGTTTTTTGTCGCCGAGCCCGGAGCCCATAACGACAGTACTTCTTATGCGGATATGGGGCTCTTTTTCAGGCACCGGGGATTCAGGGCGGCATTTCGTGCGTCAAATTTCGGAGAGGCGAAAATATGGGGAGATGAGAAACTGCCGTCTTACGGCGGATTTTCTGTCGGCTATGGCGGCGACAGATTGAAAGCGGGAATTTCTGCAGGGAGTGATCAGGTGACGGGAATTTTCCGTATCGGCGCGGAATACGCGCTTTCCGGCGGGTTTTCCGTTCGCGCCGGCATGGAACGGACGGATAATACGGCGGATGGAATGTTTATGATTTCACCCTCTTTGGGTTTCAGCGTTTCTTACGGGGCGTTCGCGTTTGATTTTGCCACAGTGTCGCATCCTGATTTAGGCAGCAGAGCGATGACGGCTTTAAGATATAACTGGGGCAGAAAAAAAGTGAAGCCGGCTCTCCCCGTCGTCACTGAAGATAAAAAAACAAAGCCGGCGCCCCCCGTCGTCAGTGAAGATAAAAAAACAAAGCTTGATAGGCGACGGCGCGCGAAGCCTTCGGAAATAGCGCCGTTTGACGGCAAACCGGCGCAAAAAATTCCCCTGCCTGCTGTCCCGGAAGGCGAGAGAATAAACATAGCGGTGACTGATTTTGAGGCGAGGGCGCCTCTTTCCCAGTCGGAAGCGGCGTTCATATCAGATTTTGTCAGAAGTGATTTTGTGAAGTCCGGCCGGTTTAATGTCATAGAGAAAAACAATATGGATAAGGTGATGGCGGAACAGGGTTTCCAGCAGATCGGCTGCTCTTCCGCTGAGTGCGCGGTGGCAATCGGAAAGATTTTGAACGTGAAACTGATGACTGTCGGGAGCTGCGGCCAGCTTCTGGGGAAATACATAATAACGATGAATATCGTGGATGTTGAAAGCGCGAAAATTATATTTTCCGATGATGCGTCAGTGGCAGATCCGGACGGACTTAGAGACAAAATAACTGAGCTTATAAGGCACTTTCTGGAAACGGAAAAATAATTGGATACCATCCGCCATTCCTGCTTTTCAGAGGTATTATGTTTAGAATTAGGGCTATGAAGAAAATAATTTTTGCTTGTGTTGTATTTGTTTTTTGTGCGGGCGTATTTTCCGCGGCTGAGAGTATTTTTAAAAGTGATACCATAGAATACGGCAAGGGGAAAATAACCAGAATAATAAGGTCTTCGGGAGATAAGCTGGATATGGGCTATAACGGAGGAGGTTTTAAATCATTTTCCGTTTCCATGACAGAAATCGCGCGCATAGGACTGGATAATCTTTCAAAGCGTAAAAAATACGAAAAACATGCCATTGCCGCGCTCATTTATATTTCGCCCAAAAAGGGTATTGAGCGGTATATAAGGGAACTTATAAATGATCCGGATGTGTGGGTGCGATGGGACGTTGTCAACGCCCTTTATGCGGTCGCCGACGGAACGGATGAGACGATAAAAAAAATGAGTAAACTTTTTAGCGACCCCAGCCCGGATATAAAAATAAAAGTGTGCCTTTTTTACGGCGCTTACGCGTCCTCAACGGAGGTGAAAGCGGTTTACTCTCTTTTGTGGGACGAGTCCGACGGTGTCCGTCGCCAGGCGCTTGAAACGCTTGCGTCAAGAATGGGAAATGACGCGGTTATAAAGATTGCAGGGGCTATGCTGGATGACAAATCTTTTGATGTGCGCGCCGCTTCGCTTAAAATATTGTTTGAAAAGCATGCGCTGGACGAAACAAAAATATGTGAAATACTTATAAATGACGCTTCCGGCGAGATGAGGCGGGCGGCGGCGGCCATTCTGCTTAAGAACGGTACGGCGAAATCTATTTCCGCGCTGATAAAGGCTGTAGAAGATAAGGACATGAAGGTGTCGGAGACGTCTAAAAAAGCGCTTGAAAGGATTCGCGGCAGTTCCGATCTGCCATTATAGATTTTTGGGAGGTAAAAATGATTAATAAATTTATTAGATTCTCTATTGCTGTTGTTTTTGCGGGGGCTATGGTTTTTATTTCCTGCCTGCGCGCCTCGCAGCCATCGGGCACAATACTGAGTATTGAAGGAAAAGTGACGGTTTTGCGTGAAGATAAATGGGGCGACGCGGAAAAATTTTCGCCGGTGTATGAGACAAATTTTGTGAAAACATCAAATGGCGGTTCCGCCGAGATTATGTTTGATGATGAAACAGCGGTGCGTTTTGAGGAAAATACCGAGGCTGAAATTCTTTCCACCAACGGCGAGCTTGAGATCTCGCTGAAATCCGGCAGAGTGACATCTTCCGTTGTACCGGGCGAAGACGCGGTCTTTTTTGTTTCTTCTCCGCTTGCGATAATAGGTGTCAGAGGGACGGAATTTACTGTAACGCATAGCGCTAAAGGGACATCCGCAGCGGTATATAAGGGAAACGTTGAAGTTGAAAACAGGGGACAAGCCCCGAAAAAAATAAAAGTTTCGGCTGGTTCGCAGAGTTTCGTCTATGAGGGCCTCCGCCCGTCGGCTCCTGTGGGGCTCGGCCCGGAATATGTTAAATACAGAAAAACGGTGCTGGGCAAATTCGTCAAAAGAACGATTAAGAACAGAAAGAATAAAGAAAAAATACTTCTCAAAAGAATGAATTTAAGCAAAACCGAAAAAAAAGTAATTATAAAAAATATAAAGAACCGGAACACCAGCACCGGTGAAAATTTTAAAAACCGGAAATAAATATTTTTAAGCGTATTAAAACTTGATTGTCGGGCGCACTATGAACTGGATGGACGGGCTTCCGCTGTTTTCTTCCATTTCGCCCGAATATTTGCGGCGGCCTTCCCAGAGAATACCGGATGAAATGGAGTAAGAGGCGCTTCTTTTTTTGAGAGACCGCGGGAAATTTCTGCCTAGCAGCAATGTTAGTTTTACAGGTTTAAGATCTTTTTTGCGGAACGCGGCGAACACATCAAAACTTGAATTCCGCCAGAAACGGAAACGCCTTTGGGCGTAATCAATCCTGTCGCGGAACAAAGAAAGGTAGAAAGAATCTGTTATAGCGGGATTGTCATGGAGTTTAATTCCGGCGCGAAAACTCCACACTTGTTTGGAGAAACGCGTCATCATCAGGCCTTTGATTTTCCATTCCCACTGCGCCCATGTATCGGTATAGATTATATTGTTTTTGAAATGGTTTTTGCCCATAGTCAGCAGACCGCCTGAATAGGCGACACCCATGTATCCGCCGGTTCCTTTTAGGGGCCGGAAGGGTACGATTTTTCCCATGAAAAGTGAAACTCCCCACGGATCTTCTTCCCCAGCTGTCAGCGTGTTAAGAATGTTGGCGCTGCCGGAAATATCAAAATTTTTATATAAACCGCTGTTATGGTTTTTCGCGTATGCCGCGGCGTAAGGCAGGGGGCTCGCGAAAAGTTCGCAGAGTATCGCGGTGGGACGAAATGATTCTTTCAGTAAATTTACGTAAAGCGTGGTTTCGGATGAGCTTTGCGTCAGTGTCTTTTCAGTTCGCAGAATTTGTGAAAAACTCGCGTAGCTGTAATAGGGGTCGCCCTTCCAGCCGAAGTCGCTTTTTCCCGATCCTTCGGAGCTCGCGCAGAAGAACATTATAAAAATCCAAATCGCAATTTTTTTCATATCCGATATTTTAGCAAAAAAAACAATTTTGAGCCCCACTCAACATCATCCGCCGCGCATAATATTAAGGACGTACTCTTTTCTTCCCTTTTCACCTTTGAAATTTGGTGACAAATGTCACGCGGATTTTTTTGATACATTTCCTGTTTTCTGTTATAATCAAACCAAATGAAGAAAGGAATAACCGTTCAGGAATGAAAAGAAAATTTATTTTCGCGTTCAAGTTTGTCTATTTATTTTCAGATGCAATTGCTCTTCTGCTGGCTTTTGTATTAGGAAACTATATCAGGCACGGTATTTTTTTTCATCCGGCGTATAATAAACTGATTACGCCGGTTCTGCTGCTTTTTATCTATTTTTTCTATCATTATAAATTCTACAACAAGCTGCAGCTTACTTTCGTTTACGAGCTTTTCAGAATTATCCGCGCCGGATGCGTGGCTTTCGGTTTTGTTCTCGTTTTCACATTTTTCTGGAGGCCGTTTTCTTATTCCAGGCTCATGCTTATTTATTTTTTAATACTGTCGGTGATTTTTGTTTTTACCGAGAGGGAAATACTGAAATTCGTTATGGATTTGTGTATAAAAAAGCTTTTTCTCCCGGACAAGATCCTTGTAGTAGGCCGCGGAAAAATAGTGCGGGCTTTAAAGCGGCGGATGCGTCTTAAACATCAGGCGGCCTTGTGGATAAATCACTACCCTGATGATGAAGAACTGAGGGTGTTTGTCCAGGACCGCGGTTTCAGCGGAGTTGTCATAGCGCATTTTCCGCTTAATCACGAGAAAGTTGTCAGCATCGCCAATGCATGCGAGCAGTACGGCGCCGATTTCCAGCTTGTTCCCGATATTCTGGAACTCAAGCTTGGCGATCTTGTGATGGACGAATTTTTCGGTATTCCTCTTTTGAAGCTAAAGCCCACCCCTTTAATGGGCACCCATCTGTTCATGAAAAATGTTTTTGATGTGAGCGTTACCATAGCCGGATTGGCATTATTGATGCCGGTTTTTCTTATTATAGCGGCGCTGATAAAACTGGACAGCCATGGGGAGATAATTTACAGCCACATCAGGAGAGGCCTAAAGGGCAAAGATTTTAAATTTTATAAATTCCGTACAATGGTCAAAGGCGCCGATAAGATACTTCAGGACGAAAGAAACAAACAGTACAAAAACGGAGCTTTTCTTTTTAAGAAAAAAAATGATTCCAGGATTACGCGCATAGGCGTTTTTTTAAGAACGTTTTCGCTGGATGAATTTCCTCAGCTTTTAAATGTGCTTAAAGGGGATATGTCCATAGTAGGGCCCCGCCCGCAGATTATCAGCGAGGCCGAGGGCTATGATTTATCGGCAAGACGACGGTTGAGAATAAGGCCCGGCATAACGGGTCTCTGGCAGGTCAGCGGCCGAAGCGATTTATCCTATGAGGAAATGGTGAGGCTGGATATTTTTTATGTTCAGAACTGGTCAATGGAAGAAGATTTTCGTATACTCTTGAGAACGATTCCCGCTGTGCTTTTCGGAAAAGGAGCGTATTGAGCGGGGCTCGCCGGATTTTGGAAAAATAAATGAAAAATAAATATGAGGATATCAGGGTGATGGTTCTTGCCGCCGGCGTGGGCACACGGTTAAGGCCGTTGACATACAGAATACCGAAGCCGCTGATCCCTATAGTCAACAGGCCTGTGATGGAACATTCCATCACTAATCTTCAAAAACAGGGCTTCAGAAAGTTTATATGTAATTTGCATACGCACGCGGGTTTAATCAAAAAGTATTTTGGCAGCGGAAAAAGGCTGGGCGTCTCAATGGCATATTCGGTAGAAAAAAACCTAATGGGCAATGCAGGGGGACTGAAAAAGGTTGAGGGTTTTTTTCGCGGGACCGGCACGTTTGTCGTCATATCGGGCGATGGGTTCACGGATATAGACATAAGGCGCGCCGTCAGATTCCATCAAAAGAAAAAATCCATGGCGACTATGGTGCTTAAAAATGTTGACAGCGCTTTTCCTTTTGGTATAACGCTGACGGCATCGTCGGGTAAAATAAAGAAGTTTATGGAAAAGCCCAGTATTTCCGATTTTGTCAGCGCCGCTGTCAACACGGGGATATATATTTTTGAGCAGGAAGTTTTTAAATTCATCCCTAAAAATAAATTTTTTGATTTTGGCCGCGACCTGTGGCCCCGGCTTCTGAAGGCGGGCCTGCCGATATACGGCTATAAAACAGACGCCTACTGGTGCGATGTGGGCAATCTTCCGGATTACCGCAGGACGGTGGCGGATGTTTTGGACGGTAAGGTGAATATAAAGATTCCGGGGCAGGAGAGGCAGAGATCGGTTTGGTGCGAGAAGAATGTAAAAATAGGAAAAAATGTTAAATTTTACCGTCCCTGTCTTATCGGAGCCGACTCTGAAATAGGCGAGGGCGCTAAAATAGGCCCCTTTGTCACAATAGGCCGCAGGTCGGTAATAGGCGCGTCAGCGGTTGTTAAAAATTCAATAATTTGGGACAATGCGCGGATTGACGGGGGAGTGAAAATTAAGAATTGTATTATAGACAGCGGCGCCGCGATAAAGGAGAACTTGACTTTGTACGAGGGCACTGTGATAAATACGGAGGAGAAAAAATGAGAGATTACGAATTTACTTCTGAAAGTGTCGGCGACGGCCATCCTGATAAAGTCTGTGACCAGATATCCGATGCCGTGCTTGATGAGATTTTGAAACACGACGAGAAAAATGGCCTCAAGCCCTATAAAATGAAAACCGGCGATACACGGGGCTCCCGATGCGCCTGCGAAACATTTATTACGCTGGGGCTGGTTATTGTCGGCGGGGAAATAACGACTGACGCCTGGGTGGATGTCAGAGAAGTGGTGCAAAAAACCTTGAAACAAATAGGGTATAATTCCCCCGACTACGGTTTTAATTATGAAACATGTTCCATATTGAACGCCATAGGTTCACAGTCTCCGGATATCGCTCAGGGCGTGGACGCCGGCGGGGCCGGGGACCAGGGCATAATGTTCGGCTTTGCCTGTGATGAGACGGATAATTTGATGCCGGCGCCCATTGAATTTGCCCATTCGCTTGTCAGAAAATTCAAAGAAGTCAGATCCCTCGGAACACTTCCTTACCTGGGGCCCGATTGTAAAAGTCAGGTCACGGTCA
>VMTI01000057.1 GCA_013791675.1 bacterium
CTTTATAACTAACTTCTTTCAGAGGGCTCTGGTCAATACCAGAATTTTCAATGTGCTGGACAGAAATAACATGGATAAAATACTCGCCGAACAGGGGTTTCAGCAGATGGGCTGCACCACGGCCGACTGCGCCGTTCAAATGGGAAGGCTTTTGAATGTACAATTGATAGTTGTGGGCACTTGCGGCAAACTGGTTTCAAGATATATTTTAACCGTAGATATAATTGATGTGGAAACGAGCCAAATTATTGCCTCATTTAAAGAAGATTGTAATACAGATACCGGGATTGAACAAATGGTATTCAAATTGACGGACGAAGTAAAAAAAGTGCTCTATTGATCTTATCTCCTCTAAACGGCTCCGCATACCGGAGCGCTCATTTGGAAGTTCTTTAAATAAAATTTATCAACGAGCTTATTATTGTTCTAGAGTTTGGCCCCTTAAAATCAAACATTGAAACTGTCCGGAATAAACCGGCAAAAAATTATTTTTTCTTTCGGGAATTAGCTTTTTTAAACCCTGTATTCCAGGCTTGAACCATAACTCCTTCTCTTTTGCAACTCTCGTCGCCGCCATATATTACATTCAAAATTATTTCTTTTTTTATATTCTTCTTCAGGAAAAACAGGCCATTAAGCATCTCCGGGTTAAGGGTAGCTGAGGATTTTGCCTCATAACAATGAAGAACGTTACCCTCTTCTATTATAAAATCTACCTCAACACCATGACTGTCTCTGAAAAAATAAAGATTTTCTGTTTTTCCCTCATTATAACGGGCTTTTAGCAGTTCTGAAAACACAAAAGTTTCAAACAGATTACCTCTTAAGGGATGCGCCGCAATCTGCCCGGGCGCATTTATACCCATAAGAAAAGCCGCAAGTCCGGTATCTATAAAATATAGCTTTGGGGATTTTACAAGACGTTTATTTAAATTAGCATGATACGGAGGCAAGAGCTTTATGATAAAACTCGCTTCAAGCAGAGTTATCCAGCTCTTTGCGGTGTTATGGCTGATGCCGCAATCATTACCAAGTGATGTTAAATTAAGCAGCTGGCCTGTCCTGCCGGCGCAAAGTTTCAAAAACGTCTCAAACCTGAGCAGGTCCTGCACTTTAATAATTGATCTTATATCTCTTTCAATGTATGCGGATGTATAAAACGAACTCGCTTCCGTGGGATTAAGTTTTTTATCGTGAATCCTCGGATAAAATCCGCGGTATAATATTTCTTCAATTTTATTTTTCACAGGTCCGCCATAAGCCTCCTCCAGTGAAAACGGTAAAAGCCGTACAATCGCCATTCTACCTGCAAGAGACTGGCTCAAAGATGACATTAATTCAAAACTCTGGCTGCCCGTCAAAATGAACATGCCGGCTTTATCTTTTTCGTCAACAATCGTTTGAATATAAGACGTAAGGAGAGGAACGCGTTGTACCTCATCAATGATTGCTCCATCGGGACACTGCGCAAGAAAACCTTTTGGATCAGCCGCCGCGTATTCGCGAATTTCCATAGCTTCAAGCGATATATATTTTTTTCGCGGAAAAAGCGCTTTTGCAATTGTTGTTTTGCCGGACTGCCTAGGTCCGGTGATCATAATAACTGGATACTGCTTGGAATAACGGATAACTCTTGAAGAAACGGTTCTTTTTATCATATGCAATGGTACATCTATTTATGCAATCTGTCAATCACTTTGACAATTTACACAGATTATCACTGCCGCGGGATTTCACATAGTTGTGATGCAGGAGGCATAGCTCAGTATTTTTCCCAGTGAAGAAGCTCGCTTATATTTTTTTTGGGGGTCTCCACAAATCCTTCTTTCGGATAGCCCACGCACACAAGGCTGACGAGTTTGTATTCGGGGGGCGCATTTAATGCCTTTAATATTTCAGGGCAATATTCTTTTTTGTCTCCCGCGACCCACACCGTGCCGAGGCCGAGGTCTCTTGCCATCAGCAGAAGATTCTCTGTGGCGGCCGAACCGTCCTCAAGATAATATTTTTCCGGTTTGCTTATGACCGCGATAACGGCGGGACTTTCCGCCATATACGGGCCGTTCTTAGGCGCTATACCGGCGAGTTCTTTCCTCTTTCCGGCATCGGTAATCACAACGAATTCAAAGGGCTGAACGTTGTTCGCTGTAGCGGCCCTCGCGGCGGCGAATACTATTTTTTCCAAATCCTTTTTTGACACTGTTTTATCGGAATATTTCCGTACGCTTACTCTCTTCCTGATTGCATCATAAGTTTCCATTATAATCTCCTTCCCGCCGATAATGCGGCATTGCTAAACTTACTGTCTTAAACCTTTACTTTTTTTTATCGACTGAAATAAGCTCTACCGTAAAAATCAGAACAGCATTCGGCCCGATAGTCCGTCCGGAACCTCTTTCGCCATAACCAAGTTCGGAGGGAATAAATAATTCGTACTTTGCCCCTGCTTTCATCAGTTGAAGCGCTTCCGTCCAGCCCCGTATTACTCCGCCGACGGGAAATGTCGCAGGCTGGCCTCTTTTGTAAGAACTGTCAAACTCGGTTCCGTCAATCAAAGTGCCGCTGTAATTAACTGTCACAGTATCATTTTTCGTAGGGGCGGCTCCTGTTCCTTTTTTTATTACCTTATACTGCAGGCCGCTGGCGGTTGTTTTAACGCCTTCTTTACTGAGGTTCATTTTAAGAAATTCCTCTCCCTCTGTTTTATTCTTACCGGCAGATTCACGGCTGATTTCCGACTGCCGTTTCTGCAGTTCCTCACTTAGCTCCTGCATCGTGTTGCGCCTTTCTTCTTCCGTCAGCAGAGATTTTTTACCGGCGAGCGCGTCTTCAAGGCCGTCGGTTAGAAGCTCAACATCCAAATCAACTCCCTGGCTTTTTATATTTGTTCCTATATCCCAGCCTACGGTGTAACTCGCTTTGTTTTTTTGGGTTTTCATAGAACGTTTCGCGCATCCAACCACCGGCAGCATCAGCAAACAAACCAACACCAATTCCGCGTAAAAACTAAATTCCTTTTTCATTTCTTTCTCCTTTCCGCTTATTTTACCCTCAATCAAACTTTTCAATATTCACTTTTTCCCCGACCCGCCTGCCGCCAGGCCAAAGGCATCTTTTTCAATTGTATTATAACTGCCGATAAATTGCCAGAAAAAATACGGGTTCATAGAAAACAGGAAAACAATCGGCATTCTAAATTTTTTTACTGTTCACACAAGCATTTAAAAAGTTAGAATATAGCATGGTAGAATTAACCGGAAAATATAACAGCGCCAGGGTATTCTGCGACAGCCTGGAATCCAGCGCGCAAAAACAGATACTGACTTTTCTCGATCACATTGCCTTCAGCAGCGGAAAGATCCGTATAATGCCCGATGTGCACGCAGGGGCCGGCGCCGTCATCGGCTTTACGGGCCCGCTGGGCGAAAAAGTCATACCAAACATAATAGGGGTGGATATAGGCTGCGGCGTGGCGGCATGGGAACTCAAAGACAGGGAAACTGATTTTGCCGCGCTGGATCATTTTATACGCAGGAAAATACCCTCAGGCAGAAACGTGCGAAGAGAAACTTCTGCGGAGCTTGAATTTTTATTCGGCAACCTCTTCCCCGGAAAGAGTTACGCTGATTTTCTATCAGAAATAAAACGCATCTGCCTCACTCAAAAACAGGACCGCCACAGAGTCATGCGATCCATAGGAAGCCTCGGCGGGGGCAATCATTTTATCGAGATAGACACTGATGACCGCGGGAACAGCTTTCTCGTGATACACTGCGGATCCCGGAACTTCGGACTGCGCGTGGCCATTTTTCACCAGAATCTTGCAAGGAGAAAGTGCGGCGAGATGAAGGGGCTTGAATATCTCACGGGGCAAAACGCGGAAAATTACAAAGCCGATATGATGATAGCCCAGATGTACGCCGCTCTCAACAGAACTGTGATAGCATTTCTGATACTCGAACAGTTCTACGGCGGAAGCTTCGCTTCTTTCAATAAAATCGAATCGGTGCACAATTACATCAGCTTTGAAGATTCAATAATAAGAAAAGGGGCCATATCCGCGCGAAAAGGAGAAACCGTAATAATACCCTTTAACATGGCCGAGGGATGCATACTCGGCGAGGGTAAGGGCAACGAGGACTGGAACTGCTCGGCGCCTCACGGCGCCGGTAGAACAATGTCAAGAACAGCGGCGCGAAAACAGCTGGACATGGACGATTTCAGAAAAAGCATGGAAGGCGTATGGACATCATCAGTCTCGCCCTGCACCATCGACGAAGCGCCGGCGGCTTATAAAAAAAGTTCTTTCATACTGAAACAGGTGGAGCCGACGGTGCGGATTCATTCCTTCCTGAAACCGTTTTATAATTTCAAGGCCGCGGAATAATTCCGCTGTTATTTACGGGTTTCATCCAGCAGTTTCCGGGCGGCGCCGAGGGCTTCCCCGGGGCTGATGTCTCTCATACAGCGGTGATGACCTAGCGGGCA
>VMTI01000177.1 GCA_013791675.1 bacterium
CCAAGCGAGATAGCTTCTTTATTTTTTACGGGGAGCACACCCGGCTGACCGGTGCACACGGGACAGATATTCGTATTCGGCGGAGCTTGCGGATTAGCTTCGCAGGAACAGAACATCTTGGATCGCGTCTTTAGCTGAACATGCACCTCCAACCCTATATTGACTATAAAATCACTCATTTGAAAAAACCGCCTCAAATTTTTTGGCTGTATCTATGAGAAACAAATCACGTTTACGCGGCGCCATTATCTGAAAACCCACCGGTAACCCGTCGGAGGAGTTGCCGCATGGTATTGATACAGCCGGAAGGCCCGCCATATTCGCGGGAATGGTATACACATCCTGAAGATAGAGTGAAAGCGGGTCGGTTAACTCCCCCAGTTTAAAAGCCGTCCTCGGTGAAGTCGGGCTTATTATAACATCCGCTTTTTGAAAGGCTCTGTCAAACTCATCCTTTATAAGCCTCCGCACCTTGAGCGCCTTGATATAGTAAGCGTCATAATAACCTGACGAAAGAGCGAAAGCCCCCAGCATTATTCTTCGCTTAACCTCATCTCCGAAACCCTGTCCCCTTGTTTTGAAATACCCGTCTATGATATCATCCGATTCGGCTCTCAATCCATACCTTATACCGTCAAACCGAGAGAGGTTAGAGGACGCTTCCGAGGGCGCTATTATGTAATATATTGAAACCGCGTATTCAGTTGATGGCAGAGAAACATCTATAATTTCAAAATCCCGGCTAAGTTTTTTGACCGCTTTAGCGAAGACTTCTTTCACCCCGGTAGTGCTGCCGGTATATTCTTTCGGTATACCGCAAACAATTTTTCCTTTTTTTTCAGAAAGTTTTTCTATGCCGCAGGAAGTCTCATCTTTTTCATCTATGCCCGCTATAACATTGAATATTTTTTCTATACCGTCCATATCTTTAGCAAAAGGGCCTATCTGGTCCAGCGACGATGCAAAAGCTATCAGGCCGTAGCGTGATACCGCGCCGTATGTCGGCTTCATACCGCAAATACCGCAGAAAGACGCCGGCTGTCTTATGGACCCTCCTGTATCTGAACCGAGAGAATACGGAACCAGTCCCGCCCCTACTGCCGCCGCGGAACCTCCTGAAGAGCCGCCCGGCACTCTCTCATGGTCAATCGGGTTCTTCGTCGCTCCAAAAGCGGATGTCTCTGTTGATGAACCCATCGCGAACTCGTCCATATTCGTTCTTCCGACAATTATCGCTCCCGCTTTTTCCAATCTTGTCACAACTTCAGCGTCGTAGGGCGAAACAAAACCTTTGAGAATTTTGGAGGAGCAGCTGGCTGTTTCGCCTTTTATAACCATATTATCTTTCAGTGCTACAGGCGCGCCCGCCA
>VMTI01000109.1 GCA_013791675.1 bacterium
AAAAGCTTTTGTTTGCGATGACGGGAAAGTGCTCCTTTCGGGAGATTATTCCCAGATTGATTTGCGTGTCCTCGCGCATTTCAGCCGCGACGAGCGTCTTATAGAAGCGTTCAGTAAAGATGAGGACATACATAATTTTACGGCGTCTCTTGTTTTCGGCACGCCCATAGATAATGTGAGCAGGGAACACCGCCGCATCGCCAAGACCGTGAGTTTCGGAATTGTTTACGGCATGTCGTCTTTCGGCCTCGCCTCGGATCTGGAAATTTCGCGCAAGGAAGCCGCGGGAATAATTGAGGAATACTGGAAAATATTTCCGGGGGTGAAAGAATATGTTAATAACAGCGCCGAGACGGCTTTCGGCAGGGGTTATACGGAAACTCTTTTCGGGCGGCGGAGAATTTTGACCGGCAAAACCCCTTTTGAGAGGAGAGCGGCCATAAACACGCCTATTCAGGGCACATCTTCCGATATAATAAAAAAAGCCATGATTGATATATTTCCGCAGTTGGCCGCCTATGGCGCTGCTATGATACTTCAGGTGCATGACGAGCTTCTTTTTGAGATTGAGGAGTCAAACGCCGAAAAATTTGCTAAAATTGTCTGCGGTTTTATGGAAAATGCCGTGAAGTTAGCGGTTCCGCTGAAAGTGAATATGAAGCAGGGATTTAATTTTGCCGAAATGAAAGACATAGCAACGGCAGAATTTTAAAAAAAAAGGAGTTAAAGGAGAGAGTGCAAAAGGGAAAGTTTTCAGTGCTGTGCATCGCATTTTCCGCCGCAGCGGTGTTTATAGCCGCGTTCGCGGCAGTTGCTGTTATTTCCGCAGGCGCGGATACCGGCGTCGCCGACGATCGTAACGGCGGTAAAATTATTCCGGTTGAGCTGCTTGAAAATTCTTCTCCCGCGGGCTCCGTCAATATAATGCTTAAGTCGGGGATGGGATACATTCTGTCAACGGACATAGCGAACATATTTTCACTCCGCGCGGAGTGGCTGAAAGGAGATAAATGCATAAAACTCATTAATTCCGACGGTAAAACTTTAAGGCTGTTTATGTACTCAAGGAAAGTTTATATTAATGACAGATTGTGCTCTCTGAATAAAGAACCATTGCTTGTGGACGGGAAATCGTGGATTCCGCTGGAGCTTGTGCTCACAAAATCATTTCAGGTTTTTTCCGGCAAAAGGGTGCGGTGGGATTACGGAGAAAAAATTCTTGATGTGGCAGAAGAGGGCGCCCCCAGGCAACCGCGCGCGGAGGCCGCAAAGCCCGTCCCCAGCCTGCTGTCAGCAAAGGATTTCTACAATTCGTCCCGCGCCCCGGCAAGGAATTTCAATAAAATAAAAAGAAGCGTAAAAACCATTGTCATAGACCCGGGCCACGGAGGCAAAGACCCCGGAGCCGTGGCGAGCGACGGCACAAAGGAAAAAGATATTGTCTTTGATATAGCTCTCAGGCTTTATAAACTTCTTAAAAATGACAGCAATTTTAACGCTATTTTAACGCGAAAAGCGGATAATTTTTTGCCTTTGGGTTCAAGGATGCTTATCGCCAACAGCGCGCACGCTGATCTTTTCCTTTCAATACACACGAATGCCTCGTATAAAACGGAGACGAGGGGCTTTGAGGTTTATTTTATGAGCGACAGCGCGTCCGACGACGAAGCCCAGAATGTGGCCAATACCGAAAACGCCGTCGTTAAGTTAGAGGATACCGCGCCTAAAACGGAAGTGAACGCCATTTTATGGTCAATGGCGCTGAACGAGTTTATGAACGAATCCTCCGAATACTGTTCCTTCATAAAAAACAGATTCGGGAAAATGTTCGCCGGCGACAGAGGCACTAAACAGGCGGGATTCTATGTGCTGAAAGGCGCGCGTATGCCCGCGGCTCTTGTTGAGTTAGGTTTCCTGACAAACAAGCGCGACAGAAAAATACTTAAAAAAAGCTCTAACAGACAGCTTATAGCCGAAAAACTTTACGAGTCCGTGAAAGAATATAAGAAATGGAGCGAGAAATGAAAATTGGAATTTTTTCAGATATTCACGCTAATCTTCCGGCGCTGGAAGCGGTGCTTGATTTTCTCCGGGATAAGGTTGAAAAATATGTCTGCTGCGGCGATATCGTCGGATACGGGCCTCATCCCAACGAATGCGTTAAAAAAATAAGTTCTCTGGATGATATTGTCTGCGTCGCCGGCAATCACGACTGGGCTGTTCTCGGACTGGAGGACCTTACTAAATTTAACGATGATGCAAGGGACGCGGTAAAGTGGACAAAAGCCCATCTGACACCGGAGTCGTCTTCGTTTCTTATGGGGCTTGATTACAAAATTGCCGGCCCGGATTTTATAGCCGTTCATGGTTCTCTTACTGATCCGCTTGACCAGTATGTTAAAACGGCGGAAGATTATATTCCGTCTATGAAAAAACAGGACAGGAACATTCTTTTTGTGGGGCATTCCCATCAGCCTCTTTATTTCAGAGGCACGGGAGGCAGTGTGGACTTCGGGGCTTTTATTCCGCTTAAACCGGTTGAGATTATCAGGAATTCCAAATATCTGATAAATGTCGGTTCTGTGGGGCAGCCTCGCGACGGCAATCCGAAGGCTGCCTGCGTGATTTACGACGTTGCAGAAGGTTCGGCGGTTCTTCACAGAGTTGAATATGATGTGCCTTCAGTTCAGAAAGCTATTCTTGACGCGGGCCTGCCGGCGGCGCTCGGCGAAAGACTGGGGAAAGGCGCGTAATGAAACAGTCAACTGTAATTGATTCCGCTTATAGAATAATGAGCGCTCCCCGCGAGGGAGGCATGGCCAAAATTTACCGCGCCATCAGAATTTCCGACAACGAGCCCATAGCTCTCAAAATACTGAAAGAAGAGTTTCGCCAGGCGAGTGATGCTCTCGGCAGACTTAATCACGAGGAAGAGATAGGGCTGCTGCTTAATCACAAAAATATTATAAGAGTTTATCCTCATGAGGGCGAAAAATCTTTTCCTTACATAGTGATGGAATTTGTTGAGGGCCCGACTCTCGCCGAATTTATAGCAAAACACAGGTGGCTTGTTGTTCCCAGCGCCCTGAAAATCATAATGCAGGTGATAGACGCGCTTGAATACATGCACACAATGGGCGTGATACACCAGGATTTGAAACCGGAGAACATAGTTGTTCTTCCGGGCGGCGGCATCAAGATAATAGATTTCGGACTTTCTTATTATTCGCGTGCGACT
>VMTI01000202.1 GCA_013791675.1 bacterium
AGTTACGAATATAAGCTATCACGGAACTTCTTCGTTTACGGCCACTATTAATGTATCTCCGACCTGTACAGCCGCGCTGGGGAATATAACGGTAAAAAATCCCGACGGCGGACAGATAACCGGCGCGAATCTGTTCACTGTAAACACAAAACCCGTGGTTACTTCCTGTAACCCCAATCAGAGGCCGCAGGGCTACGGCAGTGATACAATCAGCATAATCGGCAGCGGATTTAATAAGCCGCCGAACGACACATGGGAAGTGTCTTTTAACACGACTTCCATAAAGGTCACCGGCGTTACGTATATTTCGGATACACAACTGGACGCGGATGTAATAATTTATTCAACAGCCGGAGCTCAGAATTACAATGTCACGGTGATAAATCCTGACGGCGGGACGGCAACCGGCGCGGGCATATTCACCGTAAACAACGCACCTAATATAACATCGCTGAACTTGAGCGAGAGGGGACGGGGCTGCGTGAATCAGGATATAAGAATTTACGGGAGTTATTTTCAGAGCGGAGCCACCGTTACCATCTCCGGGGCGGGGGTTAATTTTTCTTCAACCACATTTATCAGCGCGACGGAACTTCAGATAATAATGAGCATTAGCGCGGCCGCGGCAACAGGAGCAAGAGATGTCACAGTGTTAAATCCCGACGGAGGCGCCAAGATTCTGGGCGGCGGCTTTACGGTGGGAGCCAATCCCGCCACAACGGTTGGCGCTCCGTGGAAATCCAGGCATAACGCCGCTTTGACAAAATCAACAGGGACATCGACAACCGATACGCAGAATGTTTATATTTCAATCAGGCAACTGTCGAACGGGCTCTGGTACGACGGAGCCGGAGGATTTACACTGAGTTCAGAGGAGTGGCTTGCCGCTTCCTATACCGCGGGAGCCAGCACCTGGAGCTATACATTACCGGCTCTTACTAACGGAACAAGTTACTATATAAGAAATTACGGTTTCGGCCAGAATGCCGGTATAGAGCCGCCTCCGGCGGGGAAAACATTCACTTATGATACGTCAATAAATCAGGCGGTTTTCACAAAGCCCGTTCATCTCGCGCATTATAATGCGAACAGCAACAAACTTGATAATATATACGGAACCGCGGAGTCCGATACGAGTTTTGTGGAATTCTGTATAAAAGACCTGACAAAAGGAGCAACATACTGGACGGATTCAACCTGGATTTATTCTGCTTCCGATTTATATTTTAACATAAATGACCCTTCTCCGAATAACTGGTCTTACTCTTTTTCAACAAATAACTGGACAAACAGCCACAAATACAATGTAAAAGCAAGGCCGACGGATATTGCCGATAACCAGGCCGTCGCCTCCGGCAAGGATTTCTGGATTGATTATGAAATTCCCGTCTCAACAATCAGCTCGCCGACAAACGGGGTGTATAACAATATGGCGGCAATTTCAGGCCCTTTGCATGACGAGCCTTCAATCGGCGTAGTGGACGACGTGGAGATTTATATATTCAGGCAGTATGATTCGTATTATTTTGACGGAACCCTCTGGTATGACAGCATAAGATGGATTGACGCCACAACTTTTGACCAGACAAGCTGGTCATATACTGTCCCCAATCCGACAAACACATTTACCGATGCATACAGCGATGACGATTATGATATAAAGGTGAGGGCGATAGACAGGGCGGGAAATTCGGAGTGCAGTAACGACGGCACATCAAAAACGACAAAGGTCACGGTTACATGGGATGACACACCTCCGGCAACCGCCGTAACATATCCTTCAGAAGGAGCATCAATAAATTACTCAACTTTGACAGTTAAGGGAAATTATACAGAAATACATAATATCGGATACATAAAAATTTGCATTTACAATACTGACAATGGACAATGGTGGTCAGGAGGCGGCTGGACAGGGGCAAGCGAGCAGTGGCCTTCAATTCCTGCCGGAGATATTTTTGTCTCATCCTGGGTATATAAGAATGTTTCCTGGGTTAGCGGAAGTTTTCAGGTCAGGGTAAAGGCAAAAGATAATGTCGGACCTGATGTGAATGAGCAGACATCAGCAATGAGAACATTTGATGTTGATTTTACTGCTCCTACAAAAAACATCGTTAATATTCCTTCAGCAAATTCCTGGCAGAATGACTCAATAACGGCATATTCCGGTGAGACCGCAGATGATAAATCAGCCGTTGCCTCGGTTGAATTAAAAATACAGGACTTAACAAGAGGCGCAACTTACTGGAACGGCTCTTCCTGGCAGAACGGAGAAACATGGGCTTCAGTTGCCGGCGCTCTTGATTACTGGAATTATTCAGGCGCAAACTTTCCAAATCATACACATGGCAATACATATGAGGTCACACCAAAGGCAAAGGATAATGCAGGAAATACAGGAACCGGCTTAACTTATCGTTTCTGGTATGATTTAGTTAAACCGACAAATACAATAACATTTCCTGATGAAGGAGGTGAATATTCTAATATTACGGTTGCTGAAGGCAGGGCTTATGATAAGCCGGAGAAATTGAACTCGCTTGATGAGACAAAAGGCGCAAAAGTAGAGATTACACTTTATAACAAAACTGATAATGACTACTGGGGAAAACATGGTGATGCAACATGGGAATGGGGAACAGCGGAATGGATTGAATGCTCATGGGGAGTGTGGGTTTCTACTTACTACAGAAGAAAGTGGTCTTATACTCTTCCTGCGCTTGAGGACCTTGACGAGTATCGGATTATTTCAAGGGCAAAGGACTCATCAGGATATTATGATGTTATTTTAGATACAGTTAATTTCAAATACAATCCTGCTGCTCCGACATCGCAGATAACCTTACCAAAGAATGGAACTAAAGTAGGTCTGTATTTAGATACTGTATCCGGCAAGCTTCTTCTTGACAGAGTTCAGGGCGAGGCGCATGTTGGGGCCGCTTATGCAATAACAAAGGTTGAAGTTGCTATGGTATATGATGATGGTGGCGGTACATTGTACCACTACAACTGGACAACAGGCCTGTGGAATGCAGCAGGTTGGCAATGGGAAGAAGCAACTTACCCCGGCGCAAATAAGGAATATTTTGTTAAGGATTTATCAAATGTTAACTTTAGCGACACAAAAGAAAGGAATGTAACAGTAAAATCAAAAGCAACCGCTTCCCCGGGCCCCGTAACTGAAACACCCGGCGCAGGAAGCACATTCATCCCCTGGGAGAGGGAGTGTCATTCATGGGTAAATTCTCCTGAGCATGGAAATGTTACTTCCGGTCCAACACAATTTTCCGGAAAGATTAATCCCGGTAAAGGATATATTCCACAGAAAATAGAGTCAGCCATTCAAAAAATAATAACCGTCCCTCCCGGCTCAAATGATGGCGATGTCTGGGATGGAGCAGATAATGATTATTACTGGAACTGGCAGACAGAGACATGGGTTGATACTCCGGTTACGGCTTCCTGGTCAACAGGGTCATATACAGGCCCTGATGCAAATACAGATGCAAGATATTCCTGGACAGTTAATATTTCAACAACACCAGCGACATGGCATTATGTCAACTGGGAGACAAATCTTTATTACAGATTTTTAACAAGAACATCAAATAATCTACCTGATGATGAGGATGCGCCTTGTGGCGGCGCGGTATTTGTTGTTGATACGGTTGGCCCTGATTCGTATGTAACATCTCCTGCAGGTGGAATAACATTTAAGGACTTAAACTCAATTTCAGGGACAGCAGAGGATGCTGTCGCAGGAGTTAAAGAAAACGGGATTGAGGTCAGGATAAAATATATTGACGCGCCCACGACCTATTACTGGACTGTTAGCGGGTCAAGCTGGGCAAAACATGAGGTCTGGAATACGGGAACAACTGCAGGCGCTGCCGGCGGTCAGGTTGCTACCTGGTCTTTTTCTTCCTCAGCAGTTACCTGGCAGAATGCTGTAAGTTATACAATACAGTCAAGAGGAATTGATAAAGGAAATACTTATGAAAGCCCTCCCAAAGCAGGGCCAACCGTAACCTGTGATAGACTGGGGCCGACCGCAAAAATAACTACCCCATCAGGTCAAACATGGAACTTCTTCGGCGCTGTTTTTACAGTTAACGGCACTGCATCGGATGTTTTGTCCACTGTTGTTTTAGATGAGGTGAAAGTTTTCCGTGGAGGGCAATATCTCCAGGATGACTGGTCCTGGTCAGCGACAGAAAACTGGATAAACTGTTCCGCGCCATGGACAGCATGGACTGTAAATTTATCCACAAAATGCTGGACAAATGATTCGGTCTCAACAATAACTGCCCGGGGAACGGATAATTTAGGAAATGTGGGTGCGGAATCAACAGGAATATGGTTTATGTTTGACAATGAAGCCCCTGTTTCGGTTGTATCAAAACCCGCAACCCTTAATAATCACAATTACAATGACACGACTGAGAATATAACTATGATTTACGGCACAGTGTCGGATAATCAGCAATATAAAAAAGTTTTTGTGCAGATACAGAAAGGCACTCTTGATTCTTACTGGAAATCGACCATAACCGACTGGGTTGCCGGCGGCTACTGGAATGATGCGGTAATTCACATTTCATCATGGACATTCAAGGATATTCCCACATGGGTTAATCAATGGACCTACGGCGTGTGGAGTTATGGCGTGGATGTCGCCACAAACACAGGGGCAAAACCCGGCAATGAGCGCCGTTTCCAATTTGATATTGTTCCGCCGGCATCGGACGTGGCAGAACCTCCGGACGGCTCTTATAGAAAAACTCCGCCTGATATTACGGGAACCTCAAACGATGCGGAAACAGGGATAAAAGATGTTAAGGTAATGATAAAGTATCTTGACGGGGGAGCGACATATTACTGGAATACGGTTAACTGGGCCACTCCCCAGGAATGGATGAATGTAACCGACCCGCTCGTAAGTCCGTGGTCAATGACAGGAGAACCAGCGGCCGGCCAATATACTCCCGGAAGAATATACAAGGTTTTTTCACGCGCCGCAGACACAAAAAGCTCGGATGCGGCGCCTACGGGCTGTCTTAATTATGAGAGTTATTCCGCAAAATGGAATCAATACATATGGGATGTGAAAATTCCGACGGCTTCCGTCACGTATCCTGCGCAAAATGGTTATGTTTCTCAAACGGGTGACATTAAGGGAACTTCTTATGATGCCACAGGAGCGACATATACTGTCTCGGGCAAAATCGTGAAAGACGGAAAGGTTGACGAGGTGTGGGTAAAGTTATGGAAACTCGGCGGCGCAACAACTTATTACTGGGATAATTATACCGCTTCGCCGAATACATGGACAGCGTCAGTTTGCTGGTCAACGGCGACTTTATCCGTTGCCGCGACTTCATGGACGCTGCCGCATCCCGTATGGGAAACGAAGGAGTACAGGGCAACAGTCAGGGCAAAAGATAAAGCGGGAAACTGGCAGACAATATTTTCCACCATTGTGTTTAACGGAGATTTCGCGGCTCCCAACTCCTATATTACAAAACCGGAAGACAATCAGAGCTATGATGCAATGAACACGATTACAGGGACTGCTTCCGATGAGAATGAAATGAATTATGTCAGGCTGTACATAAGAAATGATAATGTCGGCGACCCGAGAAACAATTACTGCTGGAATGGTACGACATGGACCGTAACAAATCCTTACTGGCTTACGGATACGGGGCATTCCTGGCCGAACTGGCAATATAGCGTAAGTTATTCTACAAAAGCATGGGAAAACGGAAAGTATTATTATGTGGTGTCTCATGGAGTTGATAAAGCAAATAACGAAGAGGATGCCGCAGGCGGCGAAACGCCTGGCCAGAATAAAAACAGATTCAGGTATGTCGCTCCCGCTCAGACATTCAAGGTAACCGTGGATACGAATCCTGTCGCGGGCGCGCAGTATAATTTAACGGTGGAGGCGTGGAATTTAGACGGACAGCAGACCGCCGTGGGTTATACAGGGCAGATAAAATTCACATCTCCTTCGGGAATCAGTTTTACAATGACGCCGGGAAGCTACACTTTTATTCCTTCCGACAACGGCTTACATGTTTTTTCCGCATCTGTTTCATCGGGGCCTGTTTTCAAGACGCCTCTCGGCGCGGGCACATGGAAGGTGTATGACGACGTAACTTACACTTCGGAAATTTCAACGACAATTGCAATAAATATAAAACCGGGAGCTTTAGGGCATTTTAATTTATCACAATTGCCAGCCAGCGTTATTGCGGGAGCCGCGCAGGATATTAAAGTTACCGCGATTGATATTTATGGGAATACAAAAACAAATTATGTCAGCACAATTACATTTACATGGGGGGCAGATAAGGACGCGCAGGCGTCTTATCCGGGGGATTATAAATTTATTGCGGGAGATAATGGGTGGCGCCTGTTTTCATCAACCGTGACTTTTAAGACGGCAAATATAGGCCCCGGAAATGTCTCAAATAACGGCTGGGATTTCAGAGTTGAGGATAAAAATGATGCCGCAAAATACGGATTGGTTTCAAACATAATCTGCTTTCCTGCGGCTCGGGCGATATTTGAGGTGACGGCCGCGACGGGCCCGTGGACCGCGGGCGTAGGAAAGGCGACGGTGACGGTTGAGGCGGTGGATGCGTTCGGAAACAGGTCTTCCACGGGAACGAATATATACAACAAAACAATGACAAAAACGGCTGCTTTTACTTCTTATGCGGACTCAGGGGATAGCGCGTCAAAGACACGCTTCGAGAATGCATTATTGCCTACCAGCTATATGTTTACGACAGGCGCAGGCGCCGATAACGGCTATCATGTATTTAACGCTACGGCGAGTTTCAGGAGAATAAGCAGCAATGCGGCAATAACCGCGACCGATAGTGATGGAATTACAGGTTCGAAGACGGGAATCAAAGTTGTCGCTAACACGGTTAACCATTTCAGGGTGGAGATGCCGTCTGTTCTGACGGCGGGCGTTCCCGCAAGTTATCTGACGGTTGTGGCGGAAGACGTTTACAACAACTGCGTTGGGACTGCTTATGAACAACTTGTGACATTCCAGTCAAGCATAGGAATACAGCCGGGAGATTATGAAGCTACGGACTTTACAGTTACGGGCGGTTCTGTGACGAAGACGAGCTGGGTGACAATGAAAAAAGCGGGAGCCGGCTGGAATTTTACAGTGAAAGATGCGGACAGCAATCCGAATATACAGGGCACAAAGACAGGAATAACGGTGAACCCTAACAATGCGGTAAAACTCTATATGAGTGTTATTGGGCCGGTGCAGGCGGGCGTCGGAACGAATGTGACGGTAGAAGCGCAGGATAACTGGGGCAATGTGGATACAAGTTTCACGAATACGATACAGTTTAACGGGACGGATAAAGAGCCGTATGTTTGCACGGTGGCGGGCAGTACAATTCCGTGCAATCAGGCCTTATCGGCCGGCCAGCAGGGTTATACGGTAAAGTTTTTCACGCTCGGCGACCAGGATTTGTATGTGACGTACGCGGGGATAGCGGGAGCGACGAGGACGGCGACGGTGGGAGCGGCGGCGGCGAGCGATTACAGTCTGAGTTTCAGCGGTTTGAGCGCGCAGGATGCTGTGACGATAGCGCGGCCTTTTACGATAACGGTGAAAGCGGTTGACGCTTACGGGAATACGGATGAGACCTATTGTTCAACGGCGACATTTGTATCAAATGCGCCCGCGGGCAAGAAGACGCTTCCCGGTGCGTATATTTTTACGTCAGGATATAGCGGAGCGGATGACGGAGAGCACATATTCACGGACGGGATTACACTTTCGTCGGCGAATATAAGCCCCGGATGGAGTGTGACAGTTGAGGATGCGAATAACGGAACGATTATTGAGGCAAAGTCAGGAATAAGGATTTTGAAAAAGCCGCAAAGCGCCGTCACGAAGCCGCCGAACAATATGTACTCGAATGTCCTGGCTCTCTCATCGGGAACGGTTGCCGTTCACAGTCAGACATATACGAATGTATCTAAGGTTGAGATAAGAATTTATTGCGCGGCCGGGCCTCAGGCGGGTATGGACTGGAATGAAGGAGGCAGCTGGGTGGTGGGGCCGATATGGAAGAATTGTAATTTTTCAAATTCCGCGGGAACGTGGTCTTATGTAAATCTGCCGACATGGGCGAGTTTTGCCGATGCCGATGGAAGAGCAACCTACGAGTTCCGCTCACAAAGCTATGATACTTTATTTGGAACGGAAACAGTGACAGCCTATAAGACTTTTATTTTTGACAATAAAGCGCCCTCTTCAGCGATCGATTTGCCGGCAAAAGCGGTTGCGGCGTCCATTGCTTTGATTCAGGGCACATCCTGGGATCCGGGGGGCGTCGGCGCGGATATTGTTAAAACGGATATCGCGATAAAAGTTATCGCATCGGGGACGACATATTACTGGGATTATGAAGCGTCTCCCGCGACATGGACGGCTACGACCTCGGCAATATGGAAGACACTCGCCGGAGGAACGAACTGGTCGTGGGATTCATCGGGAGTCACATGGAAAGACCAGTTGAGGCACACGATTTATTCAAGGGCAAAAGACAGAGCGGGGAATACACAGACAGCTACGAGCAAGAACGTGGTTTTTGACGGGTTTCCCCCGGCTTCCGGGGTGAGCGTTCCCTCTAATGCGAGCGTAAAGAACGCGCTCGCGACTATAAGCGGCACTTCCTATGACGCTAACGGAATACGTTTTGTGACGGCGCAGGTACAGAAGGATCCGGCGGGCGCCACTGACGAGGACGGATTTTTTTGGAATGGAAGTGACTGGGTAAATGTAGCGGAATACTGGCTGGCGACGACGGGAGACGGGTTCTGGGGAGGGATAAACGAGAACTGGTCGCTTACAGGGGTTACTTGGGATTATGAAATTAAGTATTACATAACAAGCAGGTCGTCGGATACGGCGGGGAATTTTCAATCATCGCCGCCGAGCATTTATTTTACTTATGATGTGACGAGCCCGACATCAACAATAACAGACCCTCAGTCAAACGACCAAAAGAACTGGGATTCGGCTAATTGGTCTTCAAATGAAAAAGGGATTCTCGGAGCGGCCTCGGATAAATACGGGCTCGGCAAAGTGGAAATGGTGGTAAAGAGAGATCCCAGCTTTTATTGGGACGGAAATGCATGGCAGGGGAATATTATTTGGCTGACGGTGGGGACAACAAATCAGTTTCAGAATTGGCTGTCCAGCGGTATCGCGTGGGCAGACGGAAAAAATCACAGAGTTTGGGTGAGGGCGCTTGACAATGCCGGAAACAAAACGGTGTATTACAGCGATGACGATACGCCTACCACCGGTAAAATAGCGACGAATGTAGGTTATGCTCTGGAATTTAATTATGACGCTTCTACTCCGACAGTGGGCATAACCGACCCGACACCGGCGGAATACTTCAATGTGAAAAAAGGAACATTTACGGGGACTTGTAATGACCCGACCGGAGGCAGCGGCTCATGGTATGTGAAATTTGAGATAATGAGAAACAACGGGCAGTATTGGCAGGGCGATTCATGGGGCAGCGAAGTGTGGCTTTCGGAGACTGTGAGCGCATCAAGCTGGGAATATAATATACCTCCGGCATACAGAAATATTTTTTATGTTAATAACGAAGATTTTTACACAATAAAAGCGGCAGGCATTGATTATGCGACGAATGAGGAGTCTCTTACGGCCAGATGCACATTTTATTATGATACGGTTCTTCCGCAGACGGTGATAACAACGCCGGCGGGGTCATATGTTGAGCAGAGCGCAAATATACAAGGAACTTGCGGAGATCCGACGCTTGGAAAAGTCAGCAAAGTATATGCGCGGCTGCAGAGAAAGGATGACGCCGGTTACTGGAATGCCGCAGTGTCCTCATGGTCGGTTGCGATGGTCTGGAGCACGGCAACTCTTTCGTCAAATGCCACATTCTGGTCTCTTGCCAATCCCGGTTGGGAGGAAATAACCGAAGGATACGAAGCTAATATTAAAGCTTTGGATGTAGCCGGAAATTATCAGGCTGTGTTTACGACAAAAACGTTTCAGGCTGATTTTACGAAGCCGAACACGGTTTTAGATATTCCGAAAGAGGGATGGAATTATGATACGCTTACGCAAATAAAAGGAACTTCAACAGACAATTTTGTCGTCAGCAAAGTGAAAATTGACATAAAGAGAGCGGATAATTGGAGATGGAATAACGCGGCATCAACCTGGACGGCTACGGCGCCTTATTGGAACGATATAAATTCGCCGTCAGCGTACTGGACATTTTCAGTAAATTATCCGACCCGCTGCTGGTCGCAGGGAACATTTGTGGTGTTAGCGCGCGCTGTTGACGGGGCGGCTCAGGAGGAAACAACGGACGCTGATAATCAGAAAACATTTACTTACACAAATCCTCCGACGACATTTAAGATCAGCGGTATTCCGGCAAATCCTGTGGCCGGTACCCCTTACACGGTGATGGGAACGGCGTGGGATGGAGGAAGCCAGACAAAGGCCGGCGCTTACAGGCAGTGGGTGGAATTTACAAGCAATGACAGTTACGCGGTGCTTCCGTCGTCATATCAGTTTACGACGACGGATGCCGGAGTGCATTCATGGACAAACGGAGTGACATTCAAGACATCCGGCGCGGGGAAGACGCTGACTTTGCAGGATGAAGACGATGCCCCCGCGATTTCAACGACGACGACATACGGAGTGATTCCGGGAGATTTGCAGTATTTTCAGGTGAGCGTCACTCCGCAGGCGGGAGACCCGAATAAGGCAAAAGGAATAACCGCCGGTTTGCTGTCGGAAATCGTGGTTACGGCTTATGACGGACAGAAGGATTATAACGCTTCCGCGCGGACGGGAGGGAATATAAAGACGAATTACGTGGGTACGGCAAAATTCAGCGTGTCCGATTCCGCGGCGCGGATACCGGCTGATTATAAGTTTACGACATCCGGCAGCCCCGACGACGACGGAAGCCATACATGGGCCGTTACCTCGTCTACGGGCGTGACTTTCAAAACAAAGAATATGAACGGCGCGTGGCTCGCGGTCAAGGATTCTGTGGTGAGCGTTTCTTCCGGTTCGGCAAAAAATTTAATTATTTATCCCGGTCAGAAAACGAGTTTTAATGTGACGGTTGCCACAGGCCCTCATACGGCCGGTCACAGCCCCGTGGATATGGTAGTTTCCGCCGTTGACTTGTATGGCAATAGATGTTCAACAGGGAATTACAATTATACAGGCGCTGCGGCATTTACTTCATCCGACGGCAAAGTTTATTTCGGGAACACAAAATCGACGACGACATATACTTTTACAACAGGCGTCGGAGGGGACAACGGTTATCATTTGTTTTCTTCCACAGTTCAGTTCAGAACAGCGGGAACACATTTGGTAAACGCGAATGACGGTTCAATATCAGGCCAGCAAACAGGGATAAAAGTGAATCCCGCCCCCGCGAGCAAATTTACCGTTACAGCGTCAACAACTGTTACTGCAGGCATATGGAATACTGTCACCGTTGAGGCGCTTGATGTTTATAACAACAGAGATATAAATTATGTTTCGCTTAATGGCGCCGGCGAAGGAATAAAATTCAGCGGTTCCGCGGGAAGTTCTTTTGATACGGAATGGCCGGCCTATACGGAGGACTTTTTGAGCGTATCGCAGGGAATTCAAACATATTCGGGACAGGTGAAATTCACAATTGCGGGGACAGGGAATTCTATCACGGTTTCTTCAGGAGCGATTACGGGAACGCAAGCGGGTATTAAAGTTCAAAACGCCGCCGCAAATTATTTTACGCTTGACCAGTACACAAATCCGCTTACGGCGGGAGCGCAGTCATATTTAAGAGTGACGGCGAAAGACGAATTCGCAAACAGATGCGCCGACCCTGCGTATACGGGGGGAGTTGAATTTACCTCATCGGATAGCGGGGCAAAATTTGACACTTATGCTTCTGCCGGTTATCAGTCAACCTACACTTTCATAGCGGGTGATGCCGGCTGGAAGACATTCAGCGGCGGGCTTGGCTTCTGGCTTTATGCGACGGGGAATCAGGAAGTGAGAGTTCAAAGAATCGCCGGCTATTCTGTGACCGGGGCGACAGCTACGATAACCGTTAATCCCGCGACGCTTGACCATTTTGCCGTCGGCTGCTCTACAAATCAGACATTTGATGAAAGATATTCAATAACCGTTGAGGCGAAAGATATTTTTGAAAACAGGGTGACGGTTTACGCGGGGACAATCACATTTTCTTCCCTTGGCTCGCCTGTTGATTTTATACCGGCAACTTATAGATTTACTTCCGGATACGGCGGCGCGGATTACGGTATTCACACATTTGCCGCGGCGAATTACGG
>VMTI01000125.1 GCA_013791675.1 bacterium
GCTGCTTCGTTTCTATCCCAACATGTCAGAAGAAATATGCTTATTCCCCCCTCTCATTTTGGATAAAGTTTCTTCTAGCGAGCCTTTTATTGTTCCAACTGATTGTTCAAAAAGTGTTCAGTATCATATTGACTATTACCGAGACCGGCCTTGGCAGTTGCGCGCCAAAAAATTATTTTCCGTCAGGGAAAATCTTTCCGGAGTCTTCCGCAATGCCGGTCATGGGCACAAAACGCACCGCGATAATATTCCTGACTGTAAATTTGCCGTTTTTCTTTTCACCCAGCTTGAGATTTTGAAAACCTTCTCCCACCGGTATAACAAGACGGCCCCCTTCCGCAAGCTGCTCAATAAGAGGAGCCGGTATCTTATCCGGAGCGCATGTCACGATTATACCGTCGTATGGGGCGTGCTCCTCCCATCCGAGAAAACCGTCGCCCGCCTTTATCGCGACATTTTTATATCCCATCTCTTTTAATTGAATTTCCGCTCTTTCCGCGAGAGCCGGTATTATCTCCACCGAATAAACTTCATTAACGATTTCACCCAGAACCGCCGCCTGATAGCCGGAGCCTGTGCCTATCTCAAGTATTCTGTCCTCCCCGGACACTGAAAGAAGTTCCGTCATAAGAGCTACAATGTAAGGCTGCGATATAGTCTGGCCGTTTTCTATGGGCAGAGGATAATCGTCGTAGGCGTAGGGAGCGTATTTTTCGTCAACAAAAAGATGCCGCGGCACTTTTTCCATAGCCGACAAAACAGCAGGGTCTGCTACGCCGCGCGCGGCAATCTGTTCCCTGACCATTTTTTTTCTCATAACGGAAAAATCAACCTCCTTACGGCAGCCCGCACCCAGTGCCGTAAACGCAAAAAATAGAGTTAAAAAAACTTTTGTTATTGTGTTAAGGCCGGATCCCGTTCGCGGCAACGATTTCAGCGAGACGGTCACCCACACCGGACGTGCTTGCCTTACCTCCAAAATCGTATGTGAGGGTGTCGCCTTCTTTTATGAGCTGCCTGACGGCATTTTCTATTTTGGCGCAGGCTTCGGTTTCACCTATATAATTTAGCATTAACGCGCTTGAAAGAATCATGGATATGGGATTTATGCGGTTTTTCCCCGCGTGTTTGGGCGCAGACCCGTGCGTCGGCTCAAAAACGGCTATGTTGTCGCCTATGTTCGCTCCGGGAGCTATGCCCAGCCCCCCTACTAGTCCGGCGCAGAGGTCGGATATTATGTCGCCGTAAAGATTGGGCAGCACCATTACATCGTAAAGCTGCGGTTTTTTAACAAGCTGCATGGTCATGTTATCCACTATTCTGTCTTCGGATTCTATAGATGGGTACTCTGCGGCGACTTTCCTAAAAATATCAAGGAAAATTCCGTCGCTGTATTTCATTATGTTGGCCTTGTGAACGCCGGTGACTTTTTTTCTGCCGTTCTTTACGGCATAATCAAAAGCGAATTTAATTATGCGGCGCGATGCCTCCTCGGAAATAGGTTTTATTGATATTCCCGTGTTTTTGGAAAATACAGCGCCGGTTAATTCCTCCAGCTTCTGTATTTTCGGATCGCCTTTTTCAAATTCTATTCCCGCGTAAAGATCCTCGGTGTTTTCCCGCACAACGACAAGATCAAGCGAAGGAAACGGCACATCTTTTATGCCGTAGCTTTTACATGGCCTCAGGCAGGCGAAAAGATCAAGAGTCTTTCTTATATGAACATTCACGCTTCTGAAACCTCCGCCGACGGGCGTAGTTATGGGGCCTTTGAGCGCGACTTTGTTCTTCCTTATACTTTCAAGCGTTTCGTCGGGCATGGGCGTGCCGTATTTTTCCATCACTTTTTCGCCGGCGGGCATTTCTTCCCATTCTATTTCCACGCCTGTTGCGGCTATAACTTTTTTCGCTTCCTCCGTTATTTCCGGGCCTATGCCATCGCCCGATAAAAGTGTTATCACGTATTTCATAATCCGCCGTTCTCCTTAATATAATTCACAAGACCTCCTGAATTCAGTATAGCTATCATCTTTTCCGGAAGCTCTGGAAATTTTTGCTCTGTTCCCTTCGTCAGATTTCTTACAACCCCACCTTCGAGATCTACTTCAGCCTCGTCACCGGCTTCAAAATCGGAAGTGTCTATCTCTATGGCCGGAAGGCCTATGTTTATGCAGTTTCTGAAAAATATTCTCGCGAATGTTTTAGCTATTACGCATGAGGCTCCGGCAAGCTTTATAACAATTGCCGCGTGTTCTCTGGAAGACCCGCATCCGAAATTTTCTCCGGCGGCGACAATATCTCCTTTTTTCATATTTTTCACAAAATCCTTATCCGCGTCTTCAAGCGCATGTTTGGCAAGTTCCGGCAGATTACCCCTGAGATGATAATATCTGCCCGGGCATATCAGATCCGTAGAAACCCCGTCACCGAATAAATGTATCTTTCCCTTTATCATAAAAACTCCCTCGGGTCCATTATTTTGCCTGTTATCGCCGTGGCTGCGGCCGTCCATGGCGAACCCAGATAAACAAAAGATTCGGGATTGCCCATTCTCCCCTTAAAATTTCTGTTGGCCGTTGAAAAAGCCGTTGCTCCGTCGGCGAGGATACCCGCGTGCACGCCGCAGCAGGGCCCGCATCCCGGAGGAATAATGCTCGCGCCCAAATCCACGAATTTTTTAAACATCACGCTTTCCGAAAGTTTTTTAAGCACCGTGTTTGAAGCCGGCGCTATTATGAGATTCGTTTTTATGCTGTCAGCTTTTTTAAGAATTTCGTAAGCCGCCTCAAAATCGGAAAAACGCCCGTTGGTGCAGGTGCCTATCATAACGACATCCACTTTCACATTGCCCAATTCCGACGCCCCAGCGACATTGTCAACCTGATGAGGGGCTGATACCATAGGAACAAGCTTGTCCATATGCAGAACAACTTTGTCTTCATAATCATCAGCTGACGATGCGGGAAGCTCTCTGTAATCACTCACCCTTCCGCGGGATTTGAGATATTCCATAACGACTTCGTCGGCGGGGAATATGCCCGTCTTCGCGCCGGCCTCTATGGTCATGTTGGCTATGGTAAAACGTCCGTCCATTGAAAGATTTTTCAATCCCTCACCGAAAAATTCCATCACTTTGTATGTGGCGCCGTCAGCGCCTATTTTTCCTATGATGTCTATGATGACATCTTTGGGCGAAACGCCTTTATTTAAATTTCCTTTTAATTCAATGCCCAGGCTTTCCGGCACCTTCAGCCACACCGCTCCCGTCGCCATTGCCGAGGCTACGTCCGTTGAGCCGAAACCCGCCGCAAAACATCCGAGAGCCCCTGATGTGGGTGTGTGTGAATCCGCGCCCACCATTACATCATAAGGAGACGAGAATTCCTCAACCATCATCTGGTGGCAGATGCCCCTCATTATACAGTTGGCCTTGTGTTTGGATGCGAAATCCCTTATTTTCTTGTGAGCGTTGGCAAGTTCCGCTCTCGGGGGCGGCACAGCGTGGTCTATAAAGAAATAACACTTCTCCGGATTTTTAAGGCCTATCCCTAAACTGTTTATTCCGTCTATTGAAAGCGGCCCTGTGCCATCCTGGCAGAAAGCCCTGTCCACGGGCATAATTACTATTTCTCCCGTCTTCACACTCTTTCCGATTTTGGATGAGATAATTTTTTTAACTAATGTTTCAGCCATTTTTTCAGCACCTTTACCGGCACCTCTTTTACAACGGGTTTTCCGGCACCTTTAAATAATACAAATACGGGTTCTCTGTCAATCACTTTTTTGTCGGAGAGAATAAGCTTTAACAGCTTCGCGGCATCTATGTTTATTTTCCCGAAGCCGGCGCTGTCTATCAGCGCCAGCGCTTTTTCGCGTTCGGACGCTTCGCATAATCCGAGAAAAAAACTCAGTTCCACCGCGTCTATCATGCCGGAAGCCACGGCCTCCCCGTGCTTAACAAGACGGTAGGACGAAGCCGTTTCTATGGCGTGGCCGAAGGTATGCCCGAAATTAAGCACACGCCGAAGTCCGCCTTCAAGGTAATCCTTTTTCACGATATCCTCTTTTATTTTCACAGATTTTTTTATCACATCCGTCAAAAATTTCCCGTCGGGGGATTTTATTTTATTCGCGCGCGAGGATAAAAACTTGTTAAATTCCTTATCCAGCAAAGCGTATTTGACAATCTCGCCGAAACCGTTTTTCATTTCTTCACTGGGAAGCGTGCGCAAAAAATCGGTGTCAATGATAACCGCTCTCGGCATTTTGAAAGCTCCCGCAAGGTTTTTCCCCTCTTTGAGATCCACGCCGGTTTTTCCGCCTATGGACGCGTCAACCATCGCCAAAAGCGAAGTCGGCACCTGTATAAAATCTATTCCTCTTAGATATGTGGCGGCGAAAAAGCCCGTTATATCTCCGATAACTCCGCCGCCCAGAGCCACCGCGAAACATTTTCTTGTTATACCGTTTTTGACAGCCGCGGAATAAAGTTTTTCCAGCGATTTTAAATTTTTGTAGCGTTCTCCGTCGGGAAGAACAACTATGCGCGCTTCTATCCCTCTTTTTTTCAGAGAATCTGAAACACGCTTCGCATAGAGTTTCCCCACTTTCGCGTTTGTGACAAGCAGGCATCGCAGCACATGGCCGCGCACCAGAGGAAAAATAATTTTCCCCGCATCAAGTTTTCGCCCTATTACAGTTTTATGCACATTTCACCGCCTTTTATCCTTAATTTTTTTATTATCTCCCCGCATATTTCCTCCGAATTTTTTTTCGCGGTCTCAATAAAAAGATCGCAATCGGCATAAAGTTTTTTCCGTTTGCCGTATATTCTTCTCAATTCCGCGAGGGGATCTTCCGCATCAAGGAGAGGCCGCGTCTTCTCTTTTTTTATTCTTTCAAAAAGTATTTCCGGCTTCGCTTTAAGATACACAATTTTTCCGTTTTTTTTCAAATCAGCTATATTGGCGTGATTGAGCACTGTTCCTCCGCCGGTGGAAATCACCAACCCGTCCAGAAGGCAAACGCATTTAACAAGTTCTCTTTCCATTTTGCGGAATACAACTTCACCGTCCTCGGCGAAGACGTCTTTTATCTTTTTTTTAGCGGCCTTCTCTATCTGCGTATCCATGTCAAAAAATTTCATGCCGAGTTTTGCCGCGAGAAGTTTCCCCACGGACGTTTTTCCCGAACCCATCATTCCAGTAAGCGCTATGTTCATTTTTTTATCATAGATTTTTCTGTGAAGCCGGCCGCCAGTATTCCTTTATTCTTTCGCAGTAGGTTTTGAAATTCATGAGGACATCTTCCATGCAGTCGCCGCCTAACTTCTCCATAACGGCGTTAGCAGTTTCTATCGCTATGACCGCCTCGCCTATAACGCCGGCGGCCGGTACAACGCACACATCGCTTCTGACAATCTGGGCGTCAATATTCTTCTTCGTTTTTATATCTGCCGATTTGAGAGGATGCATAAGCGACGGAATCGGTTTTATGGCCGCGCGGATAAAAACAGGCATACCGTTTGAAACGCCGCCTTCTATTCCTCCGGCATTATTGGTTTTCCTGTAGAAGGATAGATTTTCGTCATAGTAGATAGCGTCATGCACTTTTGAACCCGGAA
>VMTI01000222.1 GCA_013791675.1 bacterium
AAAGTCAAAGATAAAAAACCCGTGAGGCGAGAAAAACCTAAAAAGAAATCCGCAAAGGCTGTGCCGAAAGTTAAACTTTCCGGAAGTCCGGCGGGCAGTGTTAAACAGGCGAAGGAAAAGGTCCTCGTTAAAGCCGTCGTTAAGAAGAAGGCGCCGCCCAGGCCATCAAATCCGGCGAAAAAGTCCAAGCCGGCCCCGAAGCGCGCCGCGGCGAAGAAAATAAGTATCGAAAGTCAACCCCTGGCACCATCCTGCGTGGCGCCTACGTCCGTGGCCTTAGGCGTGAGACAGACGCCGTCGGGAAAGTTTATAAAGAAAAAGCCCGCGGCCCAAAAATCCGTGATTAAACTTACGCGGTCGGCTGAGAGGACGGCAAAAAAGAAAGCGGCTTTGCCTAAGGGGCAGGAAAGAGACGCGGTGATACGGGATATAGTTATGAAGGGAAAGGAGTCCGGCTCGATGTCTTTCAGCCAGCTTAATGAGATGCTTCCTCCGGAATTCACGAATTCCGACACAATTGACGAGGTGCTGACTTCACTTGAAAGCGCGGCGGTTGATATAGACGGCGCCGTTTCCAAAGATGAAATGGCGCTGGTGCCGGTGTCGTGATTGGAGCAGGTTGACACATCTGATTCGGTAAAAATGTTTTTGAGCGAGATGGGAAAAGCCGCGCTGCTCAGCAGGGAGGAGGAGACTTTTCTTGCCAAGGGAATCAAAGACAGGGAAAACCGCCTGAAATTTTTAATATTATCAAACCCCATTATATTCAGGGAGATGGAGAACATAAACGCGCTGCTTCAGGAAAATGTTATTTCCGCCCGCGAGCTTATGCCCCGCGGCAAGAAAAACGCGAAAATAATAGAGCGTATGAAAAAACGTGTCAGTGACGTTTCCGAATTTATCCGCAATGGCAGAAAAAAACTTATAGAGTTTCAGAAGAAACTCAACTCCGAGCGAAGGCCGGAACAAACAGAGCGGCTAAAAAAAGATATAACCCTGACCTGTGCGGCTCTTTATGAAAAAATAGACGCGCTTGAGCTTAACAGCCAGAAGCTGAAAAGGCTTCTTCATCTGCTTAAGACCGAAGGTAAACGCAGCGCTGTTCTTATAAACGGCCGCGAGGAAATTCTTAGAAAAGTGGAAAATGAGCAGGAAACAAGGAAATTGTACAAAAAATACAAAAGAAAACAGCTGCGCTCGGACGCTTTTTTACGGCTGACAGGGCTGAAAATAAGCCAGTGGCAGGAAAAGCAGGACGCGCTGGATAAGATAATGGAAAATTTTGCCCGTCTTAAAAAAGAGATTGTTCAGGATCCGGAAGATATGCTGGCTATTCACGACGAGATACGCGTTCTGGAAAAAGAAATAAAAAAGATGAAGCTTAAAGTTGTGCGGAGCAACTTGAGACTTGTTGTGTCCATAGCGAAGCATCATTCAAACGTTCATCTTTCGCTGCTGGACCTTATACAGGAAGGATGTATAGGCCTCATGAAAGCGGTTGATAAATTTGAATATAAAAAAGGTTTCAAATTCTCAACCTACGCGACCTGGTGGATAAGGCAGTCCATAAACAGGGCGATAGCCGATCAGGCCAGAACCATAAGAATTCCGGTGCATATGAAAGAGGTCATCAGCAAGGTGTCCACTTTTTCACAGAAATACCGCGCGAAAAAAGGCATAGACCCAAGCCCGGAGCAGTGCGCGGAAGGACTTAAAATACCCGTGGAAAGAATATACACCGTCCTTAAAGTTATGCCGGAACCTTTTTCGCTCGCCCAACCGGTGGGAGACGAGGATGACGCCCAGCTTGAAGAGTATGTGAAAGACAGCACTTTAATAAGTCCCGAGGACTCGGCCCAGATGGATCTGCTGAAAACCGAAGTTGTAAAACTGCTTTCGGTTCTTTCACCGCGTGAGAGCGAGATATTGCGCCTGCGCTATGGAATAGATTCCGGCTTTCCGCGGACTCTTGAAGAGGTGGGTCAGGAATTCAAGGTGACGAGGGAGAGGATAAGGCAGATAGAGGCAAAGGCGATAAACAAGCTTAAGGAGATTGCCGAGTCCAGGAAGCTTAAACAGTATATAGTGTAGGGCAGAGTTTAATCTGCCCGAAAAAAGGGCAAAGAAAGAAGAGGGAAATATGAAAGCAAAAATACGAAGGTTAATCAACAAAAAAGTTGAATTTTCAAAAAGAGTCACGGCGATTGCGGATATGAAAATGTCCGGCGGTATAAAAAATATACATTTCGTGGGCATCGGCGGTTCTGGAATGAGCGGTATCGCCGAAGTGCTCGCCGGTATGGGATATGCGATTACAGGTTCGGATATTGCCGAATCCTCTGTTACGAGGCATCTGGAAAAGCTCGGATGCGTTGTGCATTTAGGCCACAGAGCTTCAAATGTGCGTGGAGCTCAGGTGGCGGTCGTCTCTTCAGCTATAAAACCTGATAATATAGAAGTGCTCACGGCCTTTGAGAATAATATTCCCGTTATACAGAGGGCGGAAATGCTGGCCGAACTCATGCGTTTGAAATACGGTATAGCCATTGCCGGCAGTCACGGCAAAACATCGACAACTTCCATGGTCAGCCAGATACTTTCTCACGGGGGCCTTGATCCCACCATGGTTATAGGCGGACAATTTAAAAACATAGCGACGGGAGGCCATAAAGGCAGCGGTGATTTTCTTGTGGCCGAGGCGGACGAATCGGACGCCTCTTTTCTCAAACTTCTTCCCACTGTCGCTGTGGTGACAAACATAGACGATGATCACATGAGTTTTTACGGCAACATGGATAATCTGAAACAAACTTTTGTTGATTTTATAAACAGCACACCTTTTTATGGAATGTCTTTTTTGTGCGTTGATGACGAAAACATCGCCGAAATACTGCCGCAGCTCCGGAAACGTTATTTCACCTACGGCTTTTCGGAAAAAGCTGATTACCGCATAAAGCTGCTGAGCAGGGAATATTTTAACACTTCTTATTCCATAACTTTCAAAGGAAAAAATCTGGGTTCTTTAACAGTGCCGGTTCCCGGGCTGCACAATGTTCTCAATTCGTCAGCCGCCGCCTGCGTTTGTCTG
>VMTI01000206.1 GCA_013791675.1 bacterium
AGACGCATAAATCTCTTCCTGTTCGGGCTCTTCCGGCGGCGCGGGTTCTTCCGGCGATGTTTCCCGCGAATCCGGTTTTTCTTCCTCAACACTCGCCGCTCGTCCGTCAAATTTACCGGCAGATACAATTCTCTCCTCTAATTCGTTTTCCGCGAGAGCGCTTTTCCGGGCAATCTCCCTTAACCTTTCTTCCAGCGATTTTATTTGTTCCTCTTTCTGCCGGCGTTTGACAGAAAGATCTTCCATCATTGCCTCTTCTGTTTTTATCCTCTCAAACACCTCTTCAAAACGCGATGTCGCTATATCGTCAAGCTCGCCGCTGCAACTGCTCTTTTCTTTTTTCAGGTCTTCCACCTCGGCCTTAAGCTCATCGCGCTGCTGAATATAAAGCTCCACTTCCCTGGGTATTTCGGGCGGCAGTTCTTTTATCTTTTCATATTTCGCCTCCCTCAAAGCTAATTCCCTTTCGCAATCCCGTGAACGGCTTTTTAATTCCTCAAGTTTTTTTTCATATTCGGCTATTTTTTTCTCTTTCGCGGATATTGATTCCGTATATGCCGTTCTTTTCGCGCTGAGAATGCTCAATTCGTCCATTGAAGAAGCCAATTCCCTGCGGGCGGAATCCGTCTTTTCAGAAAGCAGCCCTATGTCTTCTATATCTTTTTCCTTTTCGTGTTTTAATTTTTCAAGGTTTTTTATCTCATTTATAACCCCTTCCTTTTTTTCGACAAGCTCGGCTATTTTTACCATTTCGTCCTCCAGTTTTTCCTGCCATTTCTCCTCCGCCTCTTTTCGGTTTATATAAACAGGCGTAACTTCCCCGTAGGGTGCGCTGGAGCGGGGCTCCGGAGCTCCGGAGCGCGATGGGGTCTCCAACGGGCCTCTGGCGGAAAGAGTAATCATATTTTCTATTATATCGGCCGTTTCCAGTTTTCTGAAAGGCAATTCTCTATTTTTGAGAATTTCTTCATCGCGCGGCGATACTCTGCCGCACAAACAAATTTTTCCGCCCAGTGATTGAACATAATCAAGCCATTCGCTTATTTCAACGGCGTAAATATCCCCGCAGCTTTCGCCAGGCCTAAAAACCGCGCCGTAAACAAAACCATTGCCCGTATCTAACAGCGGCGCAACCATCAGCGCGCCGGTGCGTGCCGTTTCACCGCCAGAAGCAAAATCACCAGCCGCGACGATATCAAGGGCTTTCATGGGCACAAGCGGAATTCTAAGCTGTTGTGAAAGCATGCGGGCGAATGTCACACCGACCCTGACTCCCGTAAATGACCCTGGCCCGATTTCAACAAATATTTTTCTAAGCGACGGGAGAGGGAACTCTTCTTTCAGCTTCGCGAAACATTCAAAGAATCCGTCCAGATTGGCAGCTCCTTTTTCGGTATGATAAAAACTCCGTCGAGTGCCCATAACCGCGGCAATAACATACTCGCCCATGGAAGTGCTGACATATAACTCGCTCATTCGTCTTGAAATGGTTTTACTTCCACACTTTCAAACAGCCTTATTTCTCTCCTGTTTTCGGAAACGGGTTTGAGTTCCGCCAAATAAAATTTCTTAAAAAAATCAATGCCGAGTTCCGGCCATTCTACGATAAAAATCGCTTTTTCCGCGAAAATCTCTTCCAGCCCTATATCAAAAATTTCTCCGCGTTCTTTAATTCTGTAAAAATCCATGTGATACACCGGAGTCTTCCCTTCATATCTGTTGATAATTTTGTAACTCGGGCTGCACACATCACGCCCCGCGCCGAAAAAAGAAACAACGCCTCTGGCGAATTCGGTTTTACCGGCTCCCAGGCATCCGATAAGAAGCACAACATCAAAGGCTTTAAGCCTTGAGGCTAAACCCTCTCCTATCGCCATAGTTTCATCCCTTGATTCGCTCTCAAAAAAAGCTATCTCTTTAAGAGACAATGCCTTATTATCCATCATTGCAAGTGCTTCACTTGACAATGCCCTATTGCCAATAATTGCAAGTGCTTCACTTGAAATGCCTGAAGCCTTTATAACCCGTTTCATTTCCATCAAGAAAAACTCCCCTGCCCGATGTCACCGTACCTATTCTGAACACGGGCGTTTTTATTTTAGCAAATTTTGAAGCGGGAGATGTGCCGATAAGATAATAATCCTCGCCGCCCTCAAGAGCCATTTTCAGCGTTTTTTTTCTGCTTCCGCAAAAAACTAAGAGCTCTTTTTTAAGAGGCAACAGCGCGCTGTCAATATTTACGGCTACGGAGCTTGCACGCGATATGGATTGGCAGGATTCTATAAGGCCGTCGCTGGAATCCATTAAAGCCGAAACAAAAGGGAAAAGTTTTTCACCATCATCCGAAAAAATATCGGGATACAGAAATTTTTTCACAAGAATATTTTTCTTATCCGCGCCTTCTTTCAAAAGCTCCAGCCCCGCTGCGGCAAGCCCCGGATAGGAAGTGATAAATAATATATCTCCGGACCCCGCGGTTGAGCGGCGTATATTTTTACCGGCGGGCCCTATCGCGCAAACGGAGATATAAAGACTGCGGCTTGCGACAATATCCCCGCCCTCAACGGAGAGATGCCACTTCCGGCAGGCCTTCTTTATTCCGCCGTACAGGCCGAAAAATTTCCTGTCGCTTACCCGGCGCGGAAGACCCATGGATATCAGCACATATTTCGCTTCGCTCCCCATGGCGGCAATATCAGAAACAGCGCCCGTCACGGCTCTATATCCTATAGAATCATCGGGAACAAGACTGTTAAAATGGATGCCTTCCGAATAAGAATCCACGGAAACCGCCATACGGCCTATCATCGCGGCGTCATCGCCGAGATCGCCCGCTATCCCGGCTTTGGCTAAATAATCAAAAAGTTTATCCAATAAACGTTCTTCTCTGCTTAAAACGCAAAAAGACTTATGTTTTTGTTTTTTAATTGTCCTGAATACAATCTCGGCTATCCGCACGGGAGAGAGCTTTCGGGGCAATCTCTAAGGGCGTAGCTCGGGCGGAAAATTTAAATTTTATCTGAAAATTATTTAAGCTGCGGGCTCTTCTTTTTTGGCCTCGGCCTGCTCTTTCTTTTCAGCAGCCTGTTCTTTTATAGCGCTGATGCCTGCGGCGACGGCAATAAGTCCGCCGAAAATAAGACCGAGGGCAACACTGCCTATAATAACAGTCATGACTTCCCCACCGGCATTACCGAAACCGTTTGGAAGTATCCACAACACAGAAATAACAACAGCAATCAAACCACCAAGAATACTAAGCATTTAGCCTCCTAATTAAATCAACACGCATTTTTAAATCACTCATATTCACATATTGTATTTTAACGGCGTTTTCTTGTCAAGATTTTTGTTTTTTGCTAATCTTTCTCTTGATGAGAAATAACACAGAAAAAATACTGTTTATGGGCTGCGGCGTCATGGGCGAAGCCGTGTTATCGTCATGTCTTCAAAAAAGGCTTTACTCTCCCGAAAATATATTTGTCGGCGAAACCGACGAAAAAAAAATAAGCGCTCTCGCAAGAGCTTACGGCGTCAAAACCATGACAAGCGAAGATGCCGCCGGGCTTAAAGATAATTTCCGCGCGGTTATCGCCGCCGTAAAACCGCAAAAAACAGAGAGCATAATCCCCCCTCTCAAAAAAATACGGTTCCAGCTGCTTATAACAATAATAGCCGGGGTAAACTGCTCTTATTTTACAGACAGGCTCGGAAAAATTCCGGTTCTCCGTGTCATGCCCAACTTGTGCATCAAAGTTTCAAAATCGGTTAACGCTCTTTTCGCGAATGAAAATCTCCTCTCCAGCCCTCTTGCAAATGAACTTATGGAAACAGCGGAAAAACTTTTTTCGGCGAGCGGAAAACTAATCAGAGTAAAAAACGAGGATTATATAGACCGCGTCACCGCCGTATCAGGCTCGGGCACGGCTTACGCGGCTTATTTTATAGAAGCGCTGGAAGAAGCGGCGGCGGCGCTCGGATTCAAACCGGATGAGGCCGCGCTTATGTCGAGAGAAATTTTTGACGGAGCAATCACTTATATGCGGGAAACAGGCGAAACCCCGGCCATGATGCGAAAAAAAGTGACATCCCCCGGAGGAACCACCGAAAAAGCTATACAGGTCTTTGAAGATAAAAAATTGAAAGAAATAGTTTCCGAAGCCGTCGGCACAGCCTATGAACGCGCGAAGGAACTTGGAAGGAAAAAATGAAAAACCCCGGAGGTTATTATGCAGACTTTTTTAAATGTGATCGGCCATGTGATTAACAGTGTCCTCGCTTTGATCGTGATTGTTCTGATTCTTGATATTATCATAAGAAACTATCTCGCCAAATCAGGAAAAAAGATTGCCGTGATTCCGGCCGGAGATATTATCAGAGACACCTCTTTGACAATACTCGCCGCCGCAAAAACAGCCGTCAATATAGAAGACAAAGAACTTCTTCAGAAAACTGTCATAGCTTTAATGGTGGCGGTTTTCCTGCTGATACGCATATTTGTCATGCGATGAAAAAAAGCGTAACGCCTGAGCCGTTAAAATTCGCGAAAGGCGAACTGATTCTTTTGGATCAGAGAAAAATTCCGGAAAAAAAAACTTATATCAGAATAAAAACAGCCTGCGCAACCGCTAAAGCCATAAAAGATATGGTTGTGCGGGGCGCTCCCGCAATAGGCGTTGCCGCCGCTTACGGCATGGTGCTGGGCAGAAAAAATCCTGAAAAATCCGCGCAAATACTCATAGCCGCGCGGCCGACAGCCGTCAATCTCAAATGGGCGGTTCAAAAAATGCTCAAAGTCAAAGACAGGAGTTTTAAAACAATGATGAGGGAAGCTATCCTTCTGGATAAAGAAAATAAGAAAATGTGCGAACTTATCTCCAAAAACGGAGCCAAACTCATAAAAAAATCTTCGCGCGTAATGACGCACTGCAACGCGGGGCCTCTTGCCACCGGTGGAATCGGCACGGCCCTGGGAATTATATTCGCCGCGAGAAAAAACATTGAAACTGTTTACGTAAAAGAAACACGCCCACGGCTTCAGGGCGCGCGCCTCACCGCATGGGAGCTGAAACAGTGGCGCATTCCATGCCTGCTCATAAGCGACGGCATGGCCGCGCACATAATGAAAACTAAACGTGTTGACGCCGTTATTGTCGGCGCTGACCGAATCGCCTCAAACGGCGACAGCGCAAACAAAATAGGAACATACGCTCTGGCCATATCGGCAAAATACCATAAGGTGCCCTTTTATGTGGCGGCGCCTTATTCCACAATTGATTTCAGCGCCAAAAGCGGAAAAGATATAAAGATAGAAGAGAGAGATGAAAAAGAAATGCTTTTCCTGTGCGGAAAATGTATAAGCGCGCCCGGCGTAAAAGCCCTGAATCCATCTTTTGATGTCACGCCTTCTTCTTTAATAACCGCCATAATTACCGAGAGAGGCGTGATAATAAATCCGTGCGAAAAAAACATAAGGAAATTTTATTCATAAATGAGCAAGTATAACGTACTTCTGCCGAAAACGGCGTTTTCAATGAAGGCAAATCTGCGTGAGAAAGAACCCCTGATACAGAAAAAGTGGAAAAAAGCGGACATATATGAGCAAATCCTTCTGAACAACTCAGGCAAAAAACCCTTCGTTCTTCACGACGGCCCGCCTTACGCCAACGGCCACATACACATAGGCCACGCGCTGAATAAAATTCTGAAAGACATAATCGTAAAATATAAAAATATTTCCGGTTTCGCGGCGCCTTTTGTGCCGGGATGGGACTGCCACGGACTGCCGATAGAATATCAGCTTTTTAAAGAACTCAATATCACGAAATCCGACATCTCTCAAATAGACTTCAGAAAGAAGGCCGCCGAGTTCGCTAAAAAATTCCTCAAAATACAACTGAGTGAATTCATGCGGCTGGGTATTTTTGCCGACTGGAAAAAACCATACCTCACAATAAACAAAAACTATGAGGCCGGAATTCTTGAAACTTTCGCCGCGCTTGTTGAAAAAGGATTTGTTTACCGCGGGGCCAAGCCGGTGTACTGGTGCTGCTCGTGCGAAACGGCGCTCGCCGAGGCGGAAGTGGAATACCACGACATTCCAAGCCCTTCCATAACCGTTCTTTTTAAAAGCGAGGATCTTGAAAACACTTATGCCGCCGTGTGGACGACAACACCCTGGACACTTCCGGCAAATGCAGCGCTGGCTTTCAATAAAGATTTTCTGTATTCCGTGATTGAGATGGATATCAAAGGATATCAAACCCGTATTCTGGTGCTGGACGCGAAAAAGGAAGAAATACGCGACAAAGTGCACGCCAAAGACTTCCGCATAATATCACAGAATAAAGGAAGCAGGTTCGCGGGAATGAAATTCCGCCATCCTTTCCTCAATCAGCCAGCCGTCGGCATATGCGCCGATTTTGTAGAAAGCGGCGAAGGAACGGGGATAGTGCACATAGCCCCCGGCCACGGCGAGGACGATTACAGAGCCGGGCTTAAATACAATCTGCCGGTTATTTCTCCCGTGGATGAGAGGGGACTGTTCACAAAAGAGGCGGGAGAATTCCGCGGACAGTTCGTTTTTGACGCCAATGAAAAAATCATCAATATCATGCGTGAAAAAGGCGCGCTTCTGGAAAGTGAAGAAATAACGCACTCTTACCCGCACTGCTGGAGGTGCAAAAAACCCGTGATTTTCAGAGCGACGCCTCAATGGTTCATCTCCGTTGATAAAGATAACCTGCGCGGAAAACTTCTTGAAGAAATAAAACGGGTTGAATGGACTCCGCCGGAGGGTGAAAACAGAATATCCGCAATGGTGGAAAATCGCCCTGACTGGTGCATCTCACGCCAGCGCTACTGGGGCGTACCAATTCCGGTTTTCTACTGCGCCAATTGCGGCGAACATCTACTGGACGCGAAAATCATAAGAAAGCTGGGGGCGCTCGTGCGCGCGGAAGGGTCAGACATACTCCTTAAAGAAAATCTGCCCGTAGATATGATATGCCGCAAATGCGGCGGAAAAAAATTCTCTCTGGAAAACGATATTCTGGATGTGTGGTTTGATTCGGGCGCAAGTCACCACATACTTGAGGAAAGAGCGGGGCACAGATTTCCGGCCGATCTTTATCTTGAGGGCTCCGACCAGCACAGAGGCTGGTTCCAGTCATCGCTCATACTATCCTGCGCGACAAAAGGCCCCGCGCCTTACAAAAATGTTGTGACCCACGGTTTTGTGGTAGATGGGGCCGGGCGCAAAATGTCCAAATCACAGGGGAACGTAATAACGCCTCAGGAAATAATAGATAAAAGCGGCGCCGATATTCTCAGAATTTGGACGGCCTCTCAGAACTATGCGGGAGACCTGCGTCTTTCAAATGAGATTCTTAAATCCTGCACAGATTACTACCGGAAAATACGCAACACTTTCAGGTTTATGCTCGGGAATCTTCACGGCTGGTCCATTAAAAATGAAACACCGAAAGCTCAAATGACCGCGCTCGACCTTTACATACTCGCGAGAATGGAAGCGGTAAAAAAAGAGGTAACGGCTAATTATGAAAATTATCATATTTCGGAAGCTTTTCACTGCCTCTTTGATTTTATAAACCTTGACCTATCGTCTTTTTACCTCGACATAATCAAGGACAGGCTTTACACTCTCGGCGCGTACTGGCCCGACAGAAGAAGCTCCCAGAGCGCGCTCTGGGAATTGCTCAAAAATCTGACACTCCTTTTCGCGCCCGTCATATCCCACACTTGCGAAGAAGTGCTGCAGACAGCAAAAGAGGAAATAGACGGAACTCTGCCGGAAAGCGTTTTTCTCATGGAAATTCCGGAAGAGAAATTCTTTATCCCTGAAAATAAAGCCGGACAGTGGATTCGTCTTTTAAAAATACGGGAAAGCGTTTTAAAAGCCATAGAGGACGCGCGCGCGAACGGGAAGATAGGCAATGCGCTGGAAGCCGGGGCATCTATAACCGGGGATCGTGAAAATACCCTGAGCTATTTCAGCGAATCCGCGCTTAAAGAAATATTCCTGATATCGCAGCTCGGCGAAGCGGCCGGGAAAGAAATACTGGCCGAACGCGAGGAAAACGGCGTTTTGGTAAAAATATACCGCGCTGAAGGAACAAAATGCGGACGCTGCTGGAGAATAACGCAGAACAATTCAGACGGCATCTGCGAAAGATGCGCGAAAGCGGAAGCAGATACCGCGGCGTCTGCGGCGGCGAATGAGCCGGTGCCGAACACATCTGACATCCTTGAAAAATAAAAAACTTTTTATTTTTATAGCCGCCTCAGGCTTTGCCATCGACCGGCTGGCAAAATTTCTTGTACGGGAAAATCTCGGAGTCGGGGATTCAATAACGGTGATAGAAAAATTCTTCCGCCTGACTCACATCACTAACACGGGAATAGCTTTCGGGATGGCCCAGGGCAACAACGTTTTCTTTATTATCGTAAGTTTCGCCATATTATCGCTGCTGATTTATTTTTTTGTGAATACAGAAAACGCGCGGGAACTGCTGCCTCTGACGCTGATTGCCGCAGGCGCCGCCGGCAACATATACGACCGCCTAATTTACGGAAGCGTGTGCGACTTTCTGGAATTCAATCTCGGCTTCCCGCCTTTCAATCCATGGCCTATTTTCAACGCCGCCGACGCCATGATAACAATAGGCGGAGTGATACTTTTTTATCTGGAATTTATCCGCAAACGTCCGGACTGATTTTTATCTTTTGTCCTTGACGTGAGAAATGAGCGGCTTCTGCCCCTTTTTTTTAAAACTACCAATGATTTCTTCCGCCTTTTCAAAAGGAACAGTCATAAAAGAGAATTTATCCAGAATCTGGATATCTCTGATATATTGGGACTTAATTGAAACTCTGCTCATGATAAGATCAACAAGTTTCCTCGCATCAATTTTGTCTTTCTTGCCAAGAGCGACGAAAAGCCTTGCTTTGCCATGCTGCTCAAGCTGCCTGCCCTGCCCGCCGCTATCTTTTATTATACCATAGGTGTCGGGATTGAGTTCTTCTTCAAAACAATAGTTGAGCACAGCCCCTAATATTTCTGCCGGCTCGCGTTCTCCAATCAATCTCTTAGCCCATTCATAATATTTAGCGTCAATTTTTTCTGCAAGAATAACGGCAAGGTCATCGTATATCTTTTTCTTTTTGGCGTTAATGATGTCTCCCACATTCGGCACTTTCGCTTTCTTAATATCAGTCTTGGCAAACCTCTGTATAAACATCAGGCGCTTATACTCACTCGGAGTAATAAACGTGATAGCGGTGCCTTCCTTGCCCGCCCTTCCCGTACGGCCTATGCGATGGACATAAGATTCGGGATCCTGAGGCAGCGAATAGTTTATAACGTGGGTAAGGTCTACAACATCAATTCCGCGGGCAGCGACATCTGTCGCCACAAGAATATTCACTTTTTTCTTCTTGAAGTGCCCGAGAATTCTTTCTCTTTGCGACTGTGAAATATCTCCATGGATAGCTTCCGCGTCGTATCCCCTGTCCTTCAAATGAGCTGAAACAGAGTCAACGTCATTTTTTGTTCTGCAGAAAACCAGAGCGTAAAAATCCGGTTCAATATCAATTATTCTGCACAGCGCCTCAAATTTGTCATGAGATTTGACCTCAAAGTATATTTGCTCCGTCAGATTAGTTATAAGCGTCTCTTTCTTAACTGTAAGAAGCTCGTATCCTTTCATGTATTTATGAGCAAGCTCCCTTATCTTCGTCGGTATTGTCGCGGAAAACAACAGCGTTCTTTTATCGGCATTTGTATGCTTCATTATTTCTTCCATATCCTCAATGAATCCCATATTAAGCATCTCATCCGCTTCATCAAGTATCAGGTGCTCAATTTGTCCAATCTTTAGTGTCTTTCTGTTAAGATGGTCAATTACCCTGCCCGGAGTCCCGACCACAATATGCACGCCGTTTCTCAAACTGCGCAACTGCTGATCAATAGACTGCCCGCCATATACCGGTATTGTTCTGATATCCTTGCTTCCTTTGAGCGAATTGATTTCTTCCGATACCTGAATGGCCAGCTCCCGCGTAGGAACCAAAATCAGCGCCTGAACTGTTTTGGTATCCGCGCTAATCATTTCTATCAGCGGTAAACCAAATGCGGCGGTTTTGCCCGTGCCTGTCTGGGCCTGAGCGATGATATTGGTATCATTTCTTAACATTACAGGGATAGTCAAGGCCTGAATCGGGGTCGGCTCCTCAAACCCTTTTTTATTAATTGCTTCCAGCGATTGCGCTGAAAGCCCAAGGTCATTAAATGTCTTTTTTTCTTCCATATGTTCCTCTTTTTCTACTTATCCTTTTTCCCAATCAAATTTAGTAAGCATACACCATTATCCACAAAAAAGATAGGAAGATTAGGTGCCAGCAGGCGTGACGAATGATATTTATCAAAAGCGGCAAAAA
>VMTI01000188.1 GCA_013791675.1 bacterium
AATTGATGATTTTGGCGGGTAAACCACCCGGTGGATTTTTGACAACAAATCCCGATAAATTTAGAAAAGATTATGATTTAATCAGAGAAAAAGAATGAACGGCAATTTTTTGTTGAAAAATCCTTATGGCAAAACTTCAGTGATTTTAGAGTGGTATTGCACTTCCGGAGAATATTTGATAAGCTATTATTGGATTTGGAATTTGAAAGCTTGTAAAGAGACATATTTTAACACATCTGCAAAACACATTACACTGATTTGCCAAAGGTGAAAATAAAGTTAAAAATAACGGAGTAAATGGAGTAAATGAATGATTGAAGAAAATTTCACGGATTTGGGCATTAACGAAGAGCTCGCGGCGATACTGAAAACAAAAGGTTTTGAGCATCCCACGCCCATACAAAAGCAGACGATACCTCTCATTCTTGAGGGGAAAGACCTTATAGGCCAGGCGGAAACGGGTTCGGGTAAAACCGCGGCTTGCGCCATTCCGCTGATTCAGCAGATAGATAAAGAAATCAATGACATACAGGTGCTTGTGCTTACTCCCACGCGCGAGCTGGCGCTTCAGTATCTGGACGAAGTCAGTTCTTTTGCCACGCCATACGGGGTGACGCCGTTTGTGATTTACGGAGGGTTCAACAAAGATATACATCTGGCGAAACTGAAATCCGGCGTTCAAATTCTTGTCGCCACGCCCGGGCGGCTCATTGACATTATTCACAATCATTATCTCGCGCTGGAAAACCTTAAAACAATGGTCATAGACGAAGCCGACGAAATGCTGAAAATGGGATTTATAGAAGATGTCGATTTTATAAAAAGCTGTATAGTGCAGAAGCATCAGACGCTTCTTTTTTCGGCGACAATGCCGGAGCCCATTAAACGGCTCGCGATGAAATATATGAAAGGCGCCGTGCATATAAAACTGAATATGGCTCAGTCCGTTCCCGTGAATCTTTCCCATTATGTGATTCGCGCCGAGAGAGGAAGCAAAGATAACACTTTGAGCGAAATTCTCTTAAAAGAAGACATAGTCCAGTCCATTATTTTCTGCAACACCCGCACCCGCGTGAAAACTCTTTTTAAAACCCTGCAGCAGAAAATCAAGAATATAGATTATCTGCACGGCGGGCTGGAACAGAATCTGAGAACGCGGATAATAGAAAAATTCAGAGCAAAGAAAATTAAGTTTTTGATTACCACAGATGTTATGGCCAGAGGGATAGATGTCAGAAGTGTTTCTCACATAATAAATTATGACCTCCCGAAAACTTCGGAAAGTTATGTGCATCGCACGGGGCGCACCGCGAGGCTGGGTAAAAAAGGCACGGCCATATCCATGATGACGCGCTTCGACGAAGATGTTTACAGGGAAATAAGAGAAAAATACGGCATCAATCCGATGCCTTTTTCCTTCTCCGCGCCCTCGGGCGGACAAAAGGTTTCCAGGGAACATCACCACGCCGGCCATTCAAGAATACAGCCGAGCGCTTAAAATAAATTCTTTTACTTGGGCGGATGAAAGCGCGCGTCGAAAAAAAACAGGGTATCCCCGTTGCGGGCGCCATTTCCGGAGCAAGTAAGAGATTCCCTCCGAAATTGAAAAAAGGATTTAACAGTCCCCTTTCTTTTTCCTTGCCAAAGAGAGCTTTCATTTGTTATAGTTTACCGTTTATTGCGAAAGATTAGTATTTTAGGAGAAAAGATATGGCAAGAGTGAAAAGAGGCGTTACAAAAAGAAAGAAACATAAAAAGGTTTTGAAACTGGCGAAGGGCTTCAAGGGAGCCAAAAAAAATCATTACAGGCAGGCGAACGAAAATCTTCAGAAGAGTATGATGTACGCCACCCGTGATAGAAAGGTGAAAAAAAGAGAGTTTCGCTCGCACTGGATTACAAATCTCTCCATTGCCTGCGAAAAAGTGGGTTTCAAATATTCAAGGTTCATTGACGCTATGAAAAAAAAGGATGTGACGCTTTCAAGGCCTATGCTTTATAAAATAGCGGTGAATGACTTTGAGACATTTCAGAAAATAGCGGATTTTGTAAAATGATTTTAGTTTTTCAGGAGTTATCAAAATGCACATTGATGAGGAAATATCAAGGATACGTAAAAATTTCTTTGAGACAATCAAAAATATTAAGACGGCCGAACAGCTCACTAATGTCAGAGTTGTTTACATAGGCCGTAAAGGCAAGGTCTCAAGGCTTTTAAGGGAAGTTTCGGAACTTCCTTCTGACATTAAACCCCGTGTGGGGCAAGAACTTAATTCTCTAAAAAATGAAATAGAGAAAAACATAAATGATATTTCCCTGCAGTTTAAAGGCGGCGCTCCCGAGGAAAGTATTGATGAGACACTTCCCGGACGGCCGTATCACGCAGGTAACAGGCATCCGCTCAGCATAATCAAAAACAGGATAATAGAAATCTTTTTTTCAATGGGTTTTTCTCTTGTGGAAGGGCCGCTCATAGAAGACGACTGGCACAATTTTTCGGCTCTCAATATTCCCGAATTTCATCCATCCAGGGATATGCATGACACTTTTTATCTTGAGGGAAAAGATAATCTTCTTTTGAGGACGCACACTTCGCCTGTGCAGGTGAGAGTAATGAAGCACAACAAGCCGCCGCTGGCGGTAATCGTGCCGGGAAAATGTTTCAGAAATGACGCCATAGACGCGTCTCATTTCCCTGTGTTTCACCAGGTTGAAGGGTTGTGGGTGGACAAGGATATTTCTTTGGCCGACTTGAAGGGCGTTCTCACGGGTTTTGTAAACAGGCTTTTCGGCAATGTGCCGGTCCGTTTCAGGCCCAGTTATTTTCCTTTCACGGAACCTTCCGTGGAGCTTGATATGGGTTGCCCCATGTGCGCAGGGTCGGGATGTTCCACCTGCGGCCATAGCGGGTTTATGGAAATAATGGGCGCGGGAATGGTGCATCCCGAAGTGTTCAAAAATTCCGGTTATGAAGAAAAATATCAGGGTTTCGCTTTTGGAATGGGAATAGAGAGAATAGCGATGATATATTACAGGCTCGCCGATATAAGGGATTTTTACAACAACGATTTGAGATTTCTGGAGCAGTTCAAGTAAGATGGAGATTAAAGAATGCTGATTCCTGTAAAGTGGCTCAGAGAGTTTGTGGATGTGGCGGGCGGCGCCGAGGTGAAAGAGCTACTGCTTAAGGCGGGTTTTGAAGCGGAGATTCTCAGCTCGCGGGAAAAATTCAAAGGCGTTGTGGCGGCGCAGGTGCTGAAGGCTACGCCGATTCCGGGGACGCATCTTAAAAGCTGTCTTGTCAGCGACGGGAAAGAGCTGTGTTCGGTTATATGCGGCGCTCCTAATGTGGAAAAGGGGCAGTTCGTGGCATTTGCGCAGGTGGGCGCGGAGCTTCCCGGCGGAATAAAAATAACAAAGAGAAAAATCCACGACAGCATGTCCTGTGGAATGATTGTTTCGGAAAAGGAACTGGGAATAGGAAGTGATTCTTCGGGCATCATGGTGCTGAAAGAAGAGAGTCCGCTGGGGACGCCCATTAGTTTTCAGAAGGACGAAATAGTGGAAGCTGAAATCACTCCGGACAGAGGCGATTGTCTTTCCATTCTGGGAATAGCCAGAGAAATAAGCCTTATCGCGGGCAGGGAGCTGAAAGTGCCAGCCATGGAAAATATTCCCGATGAGGGAGAAGCATCCGGTTTTCACGTCGAGAGAATTTCGGGGGGCTGTCTTTTTTACACAGGCTGTCTTATGAATGATGTGAAAATAGGGCCTTCGCCCGAATGGATCAAGAATAAAATTTTATCAATGGGGCTTAATCCCCAGAACAATGTTGTGGATATAACGAACATGATTCTATTTGAGCTCGGCCAGCCGCTTCACGCTTTTGACGCGGACAAAATACAAAGCCGGACGATAAAAATATCGGATTCTTCGGAAGGCGAAAAAATGACGCTTCTTGACGGGGCCGAGCGGGCGCTTAAAAAGGGGCTGTGCCTCATAAGAGACGCCGATAAACCCATTGCCCTGGGGGGCGTTATGGGCGGGGGCGAATCGGGTATTTCAAATCTGACAACATCCGTTTTCATAGAAAGCGCTTATTTTGAGCCGGGGGCAGTTTATAAAAGCTCGGCGGATGTCGGAGTAAAATCGCCGTCATCAATGAGATTTTCCAGAGGCGTGGATCCTATGATGGTGAAGAAAGCCCTGATGCGAGCCGTGAGGTTGATTAAAGAAACAGCTTCAGGGCGTGTAAAGGAATTTTTTCAGGAAGGCCGTGTTCCGGGTAAAAACCCCATAACCGTACAAATGGAATATGTGAGATCTCTTCTGGGTGTTAATATTTCCTCGGCGGATATGGAAAAAGCTCTTTCTTGCTCCGGCGTGATACAGGCCAATGACGGCGCGTCTATAAAAATTCTGCCTCATTCATGGAGGAACGATCTTAAAATAGAGGAGGATATGGTTGAGGAAGCGGTCAGGTTTATAGGTTACGACGGCATTCCCCCGAGATATCCGGCATTGCGCCGCCTGCCTTACGGTTTGCCAGACTCTGTCCGGGACAGGGAGAAAATAATAAACGTTTTTGTTTCCGCCGGTTTCAGCGAAGTCATCACGCCGGACATGATATCTGAAGGACGTCTTTTTCAGAATTTCCCGGAAGTGATAAAAATTAAAAATCCAGTTTCAGCGGATATGGGCGCGTTGCGCCCGACACTTTTCGTGAATCTCGCCGATGTGATGAGGCACAATATATCGCGCGGGATTGGCGATGTAAAGATATTTGAAAGCGGTTCGGTTTTTAGAAATAATGAGGGGCAATACAGAGAAGAGGAAATGATTGCGGGTATGGCCGAAGGACTTGTGGGCGGGCTAAGCCATTACAAAAGTAACCTCGCGGATTTTTTTTATGTGAAAGGAATAATTGAAGAGGCCGCAGGCCGCGTTTCTGTCCGCGAACGCATTAACACGCCTTTTCTGGATAAGGCCGTTGTTTTTAAGGACGGCGATGTATCACTTTTTATGCTCGGTGAGGTGTCGGAGCAGGCGCTTAATTCCTTTGATATTAAAAAGGATTTTCTCGCCGCCCCGATAATATATTTTGAACTTTATTACAAAAACATAAAGCAGGCCGATAAAAAATATTCGACCCCGCCGGCTGTACCGTCCGCGGCAAGGGACATATCCATTTTGATAAAGGAAGATGTCATTTACGGCGATGTGGAGAAAAAAATTTTCTCCTGCGGCGCTGAAAATCTGGAAAGGGCCGTGCTTATTGACCTCTATCGCGGTAAACCTGTGGAAGACGGGAAAAAGAGTATGAGTTTCAGGCTTTTTTTCAGGGGCAAAGAAACACTCATTCACAGTGACATTGAGCCGCAGGTGTCAAAAATTCTGAAAATCCTCGCGGCTGATTTCGGCGCATCCCTGCGGGAAAAATAATTGATTTTTCCGTCTTTCCCGGAAATCAAAAATTATTTCAAAAAGAAACAGAACTGTTTTGTTATCTTATTTTCCCCCATTTTTCCCGGAGATTTTCTTGACAACAGGGCGGGGAATTAAATAAAATTAAAAGCGATGAACAATGATATAAAAAGACTTTCGGCCGTTGTAGACAAAGCCGTGAGCGAGATAAGAGCGCTCAAATTCGAAAACGAAAAACTCCGCGGCGATAACCGGCTAAAGGATGAACAGATTCACGCGATGGAGTCGCAGGGCAAGGGTTCCGAAAAAATAACGAGAGATTTTGAGAAGATGAAGCTGGATAGAATAAAAATAAAAGATAAAGTGGGCGTTTTGCTTAACGCGCTGGGGGATGTGCAATGAGCACCGCGGTAACTTTACTGGGAAATAAGCTTGTAATTTCCGACGACGAGATAAGCCCCGAAATGATAGTAGAAGCTGTCAAATATATTGAAAAACAGATGCGGGCACTGCACGCTTCGGGCAATACCCAGGACACGCTGAAGCTGGCGGCGCTAACGATGATTCAGATAACCATTGAGATGCTGGAATTAAAGAAAAAGGGCTATTCCCAGACGGAGGGTTACAGTAAAGTTTTGGAAGAAATGGCCGTAAAATTAGAAAAAGAAATAAGCGTATGATAACGGAAATACCCTGTCTCGCCAAAGGCGAGACACCCCTTGTAGAAAAAGGGGAATTAACGCCAAAGAAGGAAAGAGAGAGAAAAGGAGCGAAGATAAGCGCCAAGGTGAACCGGTCGCGCGGGAAAAGCGCCGGAGCCTGCATTAAAAATATTCCAGCGGCTGTGGTGATGAGTGTAATTTTCGAAGGACTCTAAGAAGAAATCGGGATTTCGATGCCGCGCCTCTTGGGGCGCGGATTAAGAAAACCCACTTAATGTTCGCAGTCTTCTTCCGGTTGCACCCACCCTGCCGCGGGGAATTCCCGCTTCTTTTTCTCTTTCCGTAATATCCTCGCTTGCTGAGGATTGATAAAGGATTTTGGAATGAAAACAAAGAAGGACGAAATACAGCCGCTTTCGTGGCGGCTTGTGCCGGATTCGTTTGACGGATTCCGCGGGCAGGAACATCTTTTTTCACCGGGCGCTCCGCTTCGGGAAATGATTAACAAAGGCAGTTTTATGTCTTCTCTTCTCTGGGGCCCGCCGGGCACGGGAAAGACGGCTTTTTCCAGGTTTATATCCGACAAATTAAAATACAAGCTGGTTTTTATCAACGCCGTCACTTCGGATATCGCCAAGATTCGGGATATATTGAAAGTCGCGGATTTTGAAAAAGCTAAAGTGGAGACGCTGTTGGTCGTTGATGAGATAGAGCATTTCAGCCGTTCTCAGCAGAATGTTTTTCTGCCCTGCACCGAGAAAGGGGATATCAAACTAGTGGGAATAAGTTTTGAAAACCCGTATTACCGGATGAACACAGCGCTTCTTTCGCGCCTGAAAGTTTTTGAATTTAAAGCTCTGTCGGTTAAAGACACTGAGTTAATTTTGGAAAACGCGCTGAAATCAAAGGATGGCTACGCGGGCAAAATTAAAATCAGCGCCGAGGCCTCGGATATGCTTATCAGGGAAGCCGGCGGCGACGCGAGAAAACTTCTGAATTTACTTGAAATGATGGTTCTATCGGCTAAGGGAAAAACAGTAACCGAAGAAGCTGCCCGCAAAGCTTTTTCCGGCGGGCTTAAGTATGATAAAAACGATCATTATGAAATGATATCAGCTTTTATAAAAAGCGTGAGGGGCTCATCCCCCGACGCCGCGCTATACTGGATGGCCTGTATGCTGAAAGGCGGCGAAGACCCCCGTTTCATAGCCCGGCGCCTGATGATACTGGCTTCTGAAGACATAGGAAACGCCGACCCCGGGGCTTTGGGACTCGCTGTTTCCGCGATGACGGCTGTTGAATCCGTGGGTATGCCGGAGGCGAGGATTATTCTCGCGCAGGCCGTCATTTATTGCTCAATGACGCACAAGAGCAACGCGTGCTATGAAGCTATTTCCGCGGCGGAAAAAATAGCGGAAGAAGCCCGCCCCGAGGTGCCCCGCCATCTTACCCGAGCGGGAGCCGCGGACTATTTATATCCCCATAATTACGGGGGCTGGGCGGATCAGGAATACAGCGGCATAAAAAAGAAAATTTATAAAAGCAGAAAAAAAGGTTTTGAAAAGGAGTTGGACAGGATACATGAAGATGTCCGGAAAAGAGCCGCTTAGAATGCGGGGACGCGACCTGAGAAAGCGCATTGAAAACGCCGAGGCATTGAGCGGAATAATATGCGAAAAAATAATGCGCTGGAATTTATTTGCCGAAGCGCGCAGGATTATGAGCTATTATCCTTTTGATGGGGAAGCTGATATACAGAAAGTTAATAAGGCGGCCGCGCGCTCCGGTGAACTTTATTTGCCGTCTGTTGTGTCGGTGGCGGGAATATCGTCAATTTCGGCGAAGAGATTTTTTGAGGGAGCTGTCTGCGTCACGGGGAAATACGGCATAAGCGAACCCCCGCATGGCGCTCCCGTCATAAAGCCGGAAGACATTGAACTTATTTTTGTGCCGGGAATAGTGTTCAGCCGAACAGGGGAGAGGATAGGTTTCGGGAGCGGCTATTATGACCGCTTTCTGAGCTCCTGCGTTTCCGCGGTGAAAGCCGGCGTGTGTTTTGAAGCGCAAATAGAGGGAAATTTTAAGACGGAAGACAGCGACGTGAAGATGGATTTTGTGATTACGGAAAAAAGAATTTATGGGGAGGAAAAATGAATATTATTTTAGGGGTTATAGCGGGATTTGTCATGGGCGCGCTGCCTGTGTATGTTCTTTACAGAAGCGCGATGAAAAAGAAAAGTGCGGGAATAATAAAAAAAGCCGAAGGTGACGCGGCTGTTATACGCGAAAACGCGGTTCGTGAAAACGAGAAAAAACTCAAAGAAAAAGAGGAAGAATTCATGAGCCGGCTGCGCGGCAAACAAAGCACGATGGATAAAAAAGAAAATGAGCTATCGTTAAAAACGGCTGAGATTGACGGTAAAATCAGGGATTTCGAACAGAAGCAGAGAGAGGTGGAAAACGGCAGAAGAGACTGCGAGAGGAAAGAAAAACTGCTCAGAATGAAGGAAGAGGAGTTATCGGGAAAACTTTCATTGCAAAAGGAACTGCTTCAGAAAGCCGCGCATATGTCGCCGGAAGAGGCCAAGAAAATTCTTATTTCATCCATGGAAGATGAGGCAAGAAAGGACGCGCACAAACTTATAGGCGATATTATTAAACAGGCGGAAATTGACGCCGCCGAAAAAGTGAGAGGCATAATAGCCACCGCTATTCAAAAAGCGTCTACGGATGAGGTGCAGGCTTTGACCACAACCGTGGTACAGATTAAAAATGATGATTTGAAAGGCAGGATTATCGGCAAAGAGGGAAGGAATATAAAAGCTTTTGAGGCGGCCACAGGCGTCGAGCTTATTGTGGATGACAGCCCCGGCGTGATTACATTATCAAGTTTTGACGGAGTCCGGCGTTATGCGGGCGCGCTGACACTTGAAAAACTTATTGCCGACGGCCGAATACACCCCGGAAGAATAGAGGAGCTTGCCAAAAAATCCCAGGAGGAAGCCCAGGCGCATATAAAGGAAACAGGCCGAAAAACGGTGCAGGTTTTGGGAATAAAAGACATTAAGGATAATCTCATAGAAATGCTCGGGCGTATGGAATTCCGGTTTTCCTACGGGCAGAATATTCTCAGGCATTCAATGGAAGTGGCCAAGATAGCGAAAGCTATGGCTTTTGAAATAGGAGCGGACCCCATTTTAGCCGCGCGAGCCGGACTTCTGCATGACATAGGCAAAGCTCTGCCCGGTGAAGTTGACGGGAGCCATGCCATTTTAGGGGCGGAGTTTCTTGAAAATAACGGCGAGTCGGCTAAGGTTGTCAACGCCGTGAGGGCTCATCATGAAGAGTCTCCTTTTGAAACGGTTGAGGCCGTTCTCGTCGCGGCCGCCGACGCTTTGTCGGCGACACGTCCCGGAGCGAGAATGGAGTCAGTCGAGCATTATTTCCAGAGGATTCAGAAAATAGAAGAAATCGCTATGCTTTTTGAGGGCGTGGAGAGGGCTTACGCCATTTCCGCGGGCCGCGAGGTCAGGGTTATTGTGCAGCCCGAAAAAATAACCGAAGCTAACGCGCCTGTGGTCGCCAGAGAAATCGCTCAGAAGATAGCCAGAGAAGTGGAATATCCCGGACAGCTGAAGGTGTCGCTTATAAGGGAGCAGAGATGGAGCGAACTCGCATGAGGGTTTTATTTATAGGCGATATTTTTGCCGGAGCTGGGAGAAAAATTCTCGCGGAATGCCTTCCCCTCATTTTTGAGACGGAAAAACCGGATTTTGTCGTAGCCAATGCCGAGAATGCCGCCGGAGGAAAAGGCCTGACGGGAAAAACGGCGGATGAAATTTTCGCTTCCGGCGTTGATGTCATAACTTTGGGAGACCACGCATGGGACAGGAGAGAAATTTTTGAAATTATAGATGACCCCCGCATTTTAAGGCCGCTCAATCTGCCCGAGGGAAATCCGGGGCGAGGTATGGGCATGTATACAAAAGGGGATAAAAAACTTTGCGTGGCTGTTCTCATGGGCAGAACTTTTATAGAAAAGCCTATGGATTGTCCTTTCCGGGCGGCGGCAAAACAAAAATTTGAGGAGGCTGCTCTTATTGATTTTCACGCGGAGGCAACGTCCGAAAAAATCGCGATGAAGTGGTTTCTCGCCGGACGCGTTTCCGCCGTCTTAGGCACGCACACGCATATACCAACTGATGACGCTGTCATTGAAAAAGGCACAGCTTACATAACCGACTGCGGCATGACTGGGCCGTATGATTCTGTAATCGGCGTTGATAAAAATATAATAATAAAACGCTTCCTCACCGGAATGTCCGCGCGTTTTGAGGCGGCTTACGGCGACGTTCAGTTTCACGGCGTGCTCGTGGATATAGAAGGAAAAAAGGCTGTCGGCATCCGAAAAATAATTTACAAAGAAGCTGATTTGCAAAAATAATGGGAAGGGGATGAGAGAGAAGACAATTTCAAAACTTCTTGACTATTTTTTTGGCAACCGGGACTATCATGGCGAAGTGGACAGAGCG
>VMTI01000036.1 GCA_013791675.1 bacterium
ATAGTTTTTGCGAACATGATTGATGAATAAGCGGGTATGCCGTACAAAAATATGTTCACTAATTTGATTAAAGCAATACGCGAATTTATTGTACTTTTGATTTCAATATCCGGTTATGTGGTAAAACATAAGACTATCCCCAGAACAATCGCGATAATTTTCTCCCTTGCGTTTATTCTATGTCTTGTCAAATACCAACCTCATAATTATAAATTAGCCGTTTGCTATTTTATATTGATTGAAACCGTTTATATAAGTTTTATTACGCTTGTTCTTTCAGAAAACGGTTTTCGCCATTGGTTTATTAGAATGGGGGGCAATGAACATGAAGGATATTTAGCTTACGAAGCGACACTTGGAGTGATATTTTTTCATAATGCGGCAAGTATAGGATATATTGTCTCGTCGACATCGGGAAGCTTACCGGTTTTTTGGCATAAATATTTTTTATTTGTAATACCAATGCTAATGTTCATAGTTGGTTTTGCTATAAAAATATGGGCGGCAAAAGTGGTATCTATTGATATTTATTATTGGAAAGACATGTTTCTCGGTAAAAAAATTACCGATTTTGTAGAATCCGGACCCTATAAATATTTTAACAATCCGATGTACGGGATTGGACAACTTGCAGGATACGCGCTTGCGATCGGGCAGGGATCAAAATATGGTTTAATCGCAGTTTTATTAAATCAGATCTTAATTTTCTTATTTTTTTATATTATGGAAAAAAGGTTTATTAAAAAAGTTTATCAAAACAATATTCCGGAAACTATATCCTTAGACCAATGAGTATAGTTTTTTTTAGCCAGTTTTATTGAATCATCAAACGGGAAAAAGCCGTCTGTGGCAAGAACCATATTTTGCCGCGAGGATTCCAGCGAAAATTTCCCGGCTCAAGGTCTTCACACGGCCGTTAAGGATTTTGCCGTTCGGCTCCGAGGCCGCTTTTAAACGGCGTCCTCCCCGTATTCCCCCGTGCGGATTCTCACGCTGTCTCGGATATCCGAAATAAATATTTTGCCGTCCCCCACATGGCCGGTCTGCGTTGTTTCTATAATGAGGTCCACTGCTTTCTGCAGCTCGCTGTCTTTGACAATCAGCTCAAGTTTAATTTTCGCGAATTCATAAAAGCGTTTTTCTTTTTGTTTCAACTCGCCTCTCTGCAGGCCGATTCCCCGAACATGCGAAACAATCATGCCGCCGATATTAAGCGGATAAAGAATATTTTTTACACGATTGAGCCGATCGGGAGGAAATATAACTTCTATTTTTTTCATAAAAAAATAAGAAAGTCAGTATATAACTTTTTTCAGCCCAGAGGGATTCAGTATAGCTATTTTTCCCCGTAGGCATTCCACGTATTTCAGTGTCTCCAGTTTGGAAAGCACTCTTGATATAACCTCTCTTGAGGAACCGACATTGTTGGCAATTTCGACATGAGTCAGGGGAAAATTGATATAAGTCTTGCCGCCCTTTTTAATTCCATACTGCTCTGCGAACTCAAGCAGCGTAAAGGCTGTTCTTGAAATGACAGTGTTATAGGCCAGGGACTTGATCTCATCATCGGCTTTTTTCAGTCTGATAATCAATGTGCTTATTATTTTAAGCAGAATATGAGTATTGCGCAAAGCGAATACTTTAAAGTCCTTTGCCCGTATAATAAGAATTCTGCAGCTTGTCATTGCCTCCGCCGAAGCCGAGCGCACCCCGCCGCCGAAAATAATCATTTCCCCGAAGATGTCGCCTTTATCAAGATAGGACAGTACTTTTATATGTCCCGTGGAGGCGCTTTTATAAATTTTTATTCTGCCGGAAATTACAAAAAAAAGCATTTTGCCCGGGGATTTTTCCGAAACAAGAATGTCGCCTTTTTTGAAACTTCTGACTTCGCTTATCTTCCCCAGCCGTGAAAGATGCCCCGCGGCGAGAGCGGAAAAAACCGGAATCTTTTTCAGTATATCTTTTTCAACCATGCCGCATCTTAACAAATTTTGAGCACTTCATAAACCTTTACCGGCTTTTCTTTGCCTTTTACGGACATCGGTTCCAGTAATTGCACTTCCACTATATCTTTTACTTCCTTGTAAGTTGCCTCTGATATAAGAATTTTTCCGGCCGGAGCGTTCTCCTCAAGGCGCGCCGCAAGATTGACGTTGTCGCCGATGACCGTATAATCCGAATAACTTTCCGAACCCATATTCCCTACTACGACAAAACCGGTATTTATACCCATGCCTATGCCGATTTTTCTGCGGCCTTCGCGTTCCCAGTTGGCGCAGAGTTCTTTGACTTTTTCCTGCATTTCCGCCGCGGCGCGAACGGCGAGTTCCGCGTGATTGTCAAAATATTTGGGCGCGCCCCATATAGCCATAATCGCGTCGCCTATAAATTTATCCAGGGTGCCCTGATATTTAAAAATAATTTTCGTCATTTCCGTGAGATACTCATTAAGAATTTTCACCACTTCCTCAGGTTCCAGTTTTTCGCTCATTGAGGTAAAACCTCTGATGTCGGAAAAAAACACGGTGAGACATTCTTTTTTCCCTTTCATATTAAGCATCTCCGGATTTTTTATCAGTTCGTCCACGACCTGTGAAGACACATAGCGCTGAAAAGTGCTTTTTATAAACTTTTTCTCTTTTTCTTCCGTGGCAAATCTGAAAATTGTTATGGCTAAATAAGAAAATAGCCCCGCGCTCAGAGGATAAAATACGGGCACAATTACAAGCCGGATAAACAGCGCGTATGAGAACAGGCACCATGCCGCTATAACGAAGGCCGAAAAAACAGCGCCTTTAAGCGGTGAAAAACGCGGAGAAAGCGCCGTAATCAGCATGCCGATAAAAAACACCATAAGAAAATCCGCCCAGGAAGAAGACGCTCTCATGAAAGATTTGTCAACAATATTGGCGAAGGTCGCGGCCACAACCCCTACCATAGGAAAAAGCGGAGAAAATGGGGTGGGGCGTAAATCGACTGTGCCGGTGGCTGTGAGCCCGACGAAAAGAGCTTTCCCCTCCATATCTTTAAGCTTCTGAGCTTCAGGGTCTGACCTGAACGTGTCTATAACCTCAAGAAAACTCATAGGATTGTAACGCTCTATGCCGCCCGGATAATTTAAAAGCATCTGATTTCTGCTGTCAACCGGTATTTTGAAAGCCCCGTATTTACTTTTTTTTATATTTATGAATTTGCCAGGCCGAATTTCTATATCCGACTTATCAACGCCGAGATAATCCATAGCCATAATAAAAGATATGTGCGGATAAATTTTACCGCTGTGACTGACGAGCAGCGCGACGCGCCGTGTTGTGCCGTCTCTGTCCGGGATGGCGTTGGCATAACCGCTTCCCGCCAAAGCCCCCGAAAAGCGCGTTATGGGAAGAACAAGTTCAATCGCGTTATAAAAACTTTTGTCAGCTTTACAGGGAATAGCAATTTTATTGAGCAGCATTTTCTGGAAGGGGTCGTTTATTTCTTCCGCTACCCCCTTGTCTATGATACAGAACATAGGAAAATATGTTTTCAGTTTTTGAAGCTGTCCGGCCAGAATCTGATCGTCCTCGGGATAATTGTCCTTTTCCGTGAAAAGAACATCGTACATCACCATAGAGGGTTTGTACTTTGAAATAATATTGAGAAGAATGGCGTGGTAGCGTCTCCGCCATGGCCATCTTCCCATGGCCTTGTCGTTAACGCTCTCGTCACCCATACACAAGATTTTAACCTTTTCCGAAGCTTCCCTCTCGCCCCTCAGGTAAAAACGAAAATCCTGAGTTTTATATTCAAAAATTTTGAAAACTCCGAAAAAAGAAAAAAATGAAAATAAGAGAGTAATTACCATGCCTATAAGAAGCGCGTACAGCTTATTTTTTTCCAGTTTAAGTTTTTTAAAATTTATCATTGGCCCCCCTGATTATAAAAATTATTCGCCTCCTACCACAACCCCCGGAAGCAAAGTGTCTGGCATTCCATCGGAAACCGGAGCTCCCTGGCCGTCCTTTCCGCAGGTGCCGTTATCCCAACCCACGGATCCGCCGACATATTTAATATTCTTCAGAAGCTCCGGGCCGTTTCCGGCAAGCGTAGCTCTCCTTATGAGAGGCCCTATGGTTCCGCCTTCAATCAGATAACCTTCTCTGACCTCAAAAACAAAATCTCCGTTGGCGGGATTTACCTGGCCCCCGCCCATTTTTTTTACAAGAATGCCGTTTTCCGCCTTTTTCAGCATTTCTTCAAAATCATATTCACCGCCCGCAAGGTAAGTTATACCCATCCGCGGAATAGGCTTATCTTTGAAAGACGCGCGCCGGCCGTGCCCGTTTGATTCAGTTTTCAAAAAGAGCGCCTCTTTTCTGTCCAGAAGATAGGTGCGCACAACGCCTTTTTCTATAAGGACAGTGCGGCGGGCGGGATTGCCTTCGTCATCAAAAACATAGGAACCGTTTTTACCCGGAATTGTGGGGTCGTCTATTATGGTGACAGCAGAAGAAGCTGTTTTCTTTCCTACGGCGCCCGCGTAAACGGGTGAAATTCCCTGCCTGACAGCGTCCGCTTCAAGAGAATGGCCGATTGCTTCGTGAATAAGAGTGCCGCCGGCTTCGTTTTTTATTAAAACCGGCATCCTGCCGGTTGGGGCGCTTCGCGCGTCAAGAAGCGCAACTGCCATATCAAGCGCGAACTCGCTTTTTTTGGCGCAGTCGTTAAAAAAATTCCCTGCGGCGGCGTTTGGAGTTACGTCAATAACGAAGGATGAAAAGGTTTCTTTTTTGTCGCCGCGCTGCGTTATTACTGAAATGGAAAATTTCATGCGGTATCTGTTGGAATATACCGTATTAGCGCCGTTAAAAATCCCGAAAGCCTCGTCGCTTACGCCCAAAGATATGTCTATGTTGTTTACACAACCCTTGCCGCGGTCCCGGAGTTTGCCGTCTAAATTTTTAAGAAAACTTCCGGCTTTTGCGCTGTCAAAATAAGAATCCGGCTCCCTAAGTTCAATTTTAACGTTTTTAGCCAGAAGTTCATTCGTAAGTTCCGGCGTGATTTCGCAATTTCGCATATGTGTGAAATCTTTTGTAACTCTTCTGAAGCCGGCTCCTTTTATGGCGCCGGTTTCACTGTGTTTTATTTTTGAAAGAGTAAAAAACATTCCCGCTGTTTTGGAAAACTGAAAAAAAATATCACGGAAATCGCTTCTCCCGTCAAAAAACGCTTTCACTATTTCTATCTCTGTCGTGTTTTTCATTTTGTTCTTTTTTTTCTGAATTTTTTATTTTTGTGCTGCTCGAAATATTGGGAAAAATTGTGTTTCCCGTCGGCATCCAGCACAAAAAACAGCAAATCTGTTTCAACCGGCTCCACCGCCGCCGCAAGGGCCTCTTTCCCTGGATTGCAAATCGGCTCCGGAGGCAAGCCTCTGTGCCTGTATGTGTTAAAGGGTGATTCAAATAAAGTGTCCTCTATGCTGAGCGGTTTTTTCCATTTTTTTAACGCGTAACGTACGGTGGAGCACGATTCAAGCCGCATGTATTTTTTCATACGGTTATGAAAAATGCCGGATATCAATTTTTTTTCTTCGTCAGTAGCCGCTTCTTTCTCTATAATACTGGCTAAAATCAGGGCTTTGTGCGGTGTTAGATGGGCGGCTCCGGCCAAGCTTGATAAGTTTAATTCCGTGGTAGTTTTATCAAACTGCGCCTTGAAAACTTCGCAGATACGATTAGGAGAATCTGAGGGGGGGAAATAATATGTTTCGGGGAAAAGATAGCCTTCCAACTTGTTTTTGCTGACATATTCGGAAAACTCGGAAGCTGTGGTAATTCCTTCCGCCTCAAGGCGCGCCGCAATCTGGTCGGCGCGGAATCCTTCGGGCACTGTCACCTTGATAAGAATGCTTATGCCTTTTCTGAGTTCGGTTATTACATTAAAAAGAGGAGCCCCTGTGTAAAACATATAAGTTCCGTATTTGAGATTTCTATCCATTTTCAGAATATTAACCGCCGCGAGGAAAATGCCTTTCCTCAGAAGTACGCCTTCCTGCGAAAGCTTCTCCGATAACTCGCGCGCCGACAGGCCCTGCGGCAGTCTAACAAAAACACTTTTCTCTGTGGGCACCACCAGCCACAATGCGGCAAGCAAAAAAAGGGCTGCAATGCGCGGAATCATTATTATTCAAAAAGCTCGGCGCTTTTTCGCTTTCTGAGTTCGCTCACCGAAAGCGCGGTGATTCCGTTTTTGCTGAAATAACGCAGTATCCGCGGCAGAGCTTTTACGGTTTGAGGTACGCCGCTGTGCATAAGTATAATATCTCCCTCTTCCGCGGTTATTACCTCTTCATAAATTTTCTCTGAGGACAGAAATATATCATCCGTATTTATCGTCCAGAGAATAATCTCCAGGCCGCTTATATTTTCAAGCGTATTAAAATAGTATCTGCCTCCGGGCGGACGAAAATACTTAATTTTTTCTCCGGTGATGTTTTCCAGCAGCAGCGTTGTGGATTTCACTTCTTTCTGAACATCTGATTCGCTAAGATAAATCAGGCGGGGATGATTGTAAGTGTGATTGCCTATTTCGCATCCGGCGCCTTTAATTGCCGTCACCAGTTCAGGATATTTTTCCGCCTGTTTCCCGACAAGAAAAAAAGTGCCTTTCACGGAATATTCATTCAGTATTTCAAGAATTTTCTTCGTATAATAAGGATGCGGCCCGTCGTCAAAAGTCAGCGCGACTTTTTGGCCTCCGAAAGCGAATGGTGCCAGCAGCAGTAAAAAAAAGAACATCCGCCGCCTTTGCTTACGGCAGAATTTCAGTGCTTTATCCATAGAGAAGTTTAGAGTTTTATGATTTTATTTATTAGTGCGGTCGTGGATCGGTTTTTTTTGAGCTTTACGATTTTCACTATGCCGCCGTAAGATTTAACAAACGGCGCGCCGACAATTGTGGATGCCTTCCAGTCCCCGCCCTTAACAAGAACATCCGGCCGAATTTTTCTAATGAGTTTCAATGGCGTTTTTTCTTTGAATCCGCAGACAGCGTCAACAGATTTTAGGGCGTTTATAACGAGCGCTCGGTCGGTGAAACCGTTTATAGGCCGGCCGGGTTTGATGGCGCTTACGGAAGATGATGCATTGATCCCGACAATCAGAATATCACCCATAGCTTTTGCTTCACGAAGCAGTTTTATGTGCCCTGAATGTATTATGTCAAAACAGCCGTTTGTGAAAACAACTTTTTTGCCGTTTGCGCGAGCGCGCCGGGAAAATTCCGCCGCGGCTGCAATGTTAAATATCATTTTCCAAAACGCCGCAAATCGTGTGCAGCGCCAGAGCGTGGGCTTCCTGTATCCGGGCTGTTCTTTTTGAGGGAACAGCGATGACGACATCGGCAATACCCTTTATGCGAAGGCCCGAGGCGCCGGTTAAAGCGATAATTTTAATTCCTTTTTTATGTGCGGCGCGGCAGGCGGCGATAATATTTTCTGATTTCCCGCTTGTTGAAACAGCTATCACAGCGTCTTCTCTCGCGCCGAGAGCCTCTATTTGCCGTGAAAAAATATATTTATATCCGAAATCATTCCCTATCGCCGTAATAACTGAGGTGTCGGCATTAAGCGATATTGCCGGCATGGCTTTTCTGTTTTTTTCAAAACGGACTACAAGCTCGGCTGCGAAATGATTGGCGTCTGATGCGGATCCGCCGTTTCCGAATATCAGTATTTTCCCATGGTTTTTTAAAACTGTTTTAATGATTTTAACGGCTTTATCAATATCAACGGAGCAATTTTTGAACCCGCGGATAACGTGTGTCAGCTCGTCTATATTATCTTCCAGCAGCGTTCCCAGGCTCGGCATAGTTTTCCGCGCGCTCATTTCATAAGCCCTATGAAATCCGTGGTGTAACAGCCATCGGCAAAATTCTTGTCCTGAAGTATTTTTTGATGAAGCGCTATGTTTGTCGTCACGCCTTCTATTTTCATTTCCATGAGCGCGCGCTTCATTCTTTCAATGGCTTCCGCCCGGTTTCTTCCATAAGTAATAATTTTGGCTATCATGGAATCGTAAAAAGGAGATATTTCCGAACCGCTCGTCATTGCTGTGTCCACCCGTACGCCAGGGCCGCCGGGAAGAATAAGTTTTTCTATAACTCCGGCTGACGGCATGTAATTTTCGTCCTCGGAATTGATTCTGCACTCCACCGAATGGCATATTTCTTTTATGTCGTCCTGCTTGAGTTTCAGGTCTTCGCCGGCGGCAAGCGCTATTTGCAGCTTTACCAGGTCAATATCTGAAACAAGTTCCGTCACAGGATGTTCAACCTGTATCCTTGCGTTCATTTCCATAAAATAAAACTTGTCTTTTGACACAAGGAACTCAACTGTTCCAACGGTAGTATAATTTATCAGCTTCGCCACACGGCAGGCTGTTTCACCGAGTTTTTTTCTCATCTTCGGGCCTATCTGCGGGGAAGGCGACTCCTCAAGAACTTTCTGATGATTTCTCTGTATGGAACAATCTCTCTCCGGGAAAAAAACAACCTTGCCTTTTTTGTCGGCGGCAATCTGTATTTCTATATGGCGGGGGGCTTCAATGTATTTTTCCACATAAAGGTCAGCGTTGGAAAAAGCGTTTTTCGCCTCAGCTCCGGCAAGTTCAAAAGCCTGTTCAATATCCTTTTCGCTGCGGACAATTCTCATGCCTTTTCCGCCTCCGCCCGCGGTAGCTTTTATTATGACAGGGTATTTAATCGCGGCGGCGACGGCCTTTGCTTCCTTGACGCTTGGAACCACCCCTTTGGAACCCGGCACAACCGGAATTTTTTTCCTCTTCATCAGATCTATGATTTCGGCTTTCTGTCCCGCCAAAGCAATTGTTTCCGGGGATGGGCCTATGAAATTAATTCCATAAGAAGCGCATATTTCGGCGAAATGATGATTTTCAGCGAGGAATCCATAGCCCGGATGAATAGCATCGCATTTTTTAACCAGCGCCGCGCTTATTATCTGGGAGATATTCAGATAGCTTGAGGCGGCCTGAGCCGCTCCGACGCAGACACTGTCGTCGGCAAGACCGCAGTAAAAATTATTTTTGTCCGCTTCCGAACAAATAACGACGGATTTTACCGACATTTCCCGCAGTGCCCTGATAACCCTTAAAGCAATCTCTCCCCTGTTGGCAACAAGAACTTTTTTAAACATTTTCTTCCTTTATCTCAAACAGTGTCTGTCCCCATTCCACGACTTCTCTGTCTTTGCATAAAATCGCGGTAATTTCAGCATTTTTATCGGCTATTATATCCTGCCTTATGCCCATGGAATTAACCCAGCCTATCTTCCGGCCTTTTTTGATTTTTTCGCCGACGGATGAAAGAAGAATATCGCCGTCGCTTATATAGAATGTTCCCACCGCCGGAGATTTTATCGTTTCGATACAGGAATGTGTGTCAACTTGTTCTTCACGTTCGCCATGGCGGACTTTTAGCCCCGGCGCGCTTTCAGCTTTAGCTGTATTTCCCAAAATAGCTTCGGGTTCTATTTCCCCCAGCATTATACTGACGGGCTCTTTTTTAATGACAATATGCATATCGCCTTTACTGTATTCAAATTCACAGACGTCGGTGGCGCCCAGAACTTCCATTATTTCCTTAAAATCCAAATCATCATTTGCCTTTTTCGGAGTCACGCTGCTCCTCGGAGACTCCGGTTGAAGGTTTTGAAAGTTTCCTGTGTTTTTTTTCATAACTGCTTTCTGCGTTACATCCTTTCCAAATATTTGCCCGTACGCGTATCAACCTTAATTCTGTCGCCCTCGTTTATAAAAAGAGGTACCTTCACTTCAAGGCCGTTTTTAAGCCGCGCCGGCTTTAAGGTATTTGAAACGGTGTCGCCTTTGGCGCCGGGCTCGGTGTATGCGACTTCCATTTCCGCGGAGGGAGGGAGTTCAACATCTATAATCTTTCCCTCTGTCATGACAATAACGACTTTCATGTCTTCGACAAGAAACTTTTCGCTTAAACCTATGGAGCCTTTCTTTATCTCATGCTGCTCGTAGTCCGAATCCATGAAAACGAGGCTGTCGCCCGCGTCATAGGAATATGTGACGGGGGTTCGTGTCACCTCGGGGGATTCAAATTTTTCACCGCCCCTGAATGTTCTTTCAATGGTCGCGCCGCCAAAAACATCTTTCATCTTCACCCTCATTATCGCAGGGCCTTTGCCGGGTTTGTGATGCTGAAACCATAGGATACGGTAAAGCTTGTCCAAAACCTTTATATAAACCCCGTTTGAAAAATCAGCCGTAGATATCATCCTAAAACCCTCGCTTTGTCTTCTAAGACATAAACATCTTCCACCCGCACTCCCCCGGTGCCCTTAAAATAAAGTCCCGGTTCAAGAGTGAACACCATTCCTTTTTCAAATTTTTCTTTCTCACTGCAATTTATGGCCGTCCATTCATGAACATCAAGCCCTATCCCGTGGCCCGCGGAGTGCAGTATATTTTTCTCAAATCCCTCTCCCGCAAGATAGTCTTTTATTATTTTCCCTACGCCGCCTATTTTCGCGCCAGGCACAATATACGGCAGAGCCAGTTCCCGCGATTTTTTAATCGCGGCATAAGCCCTG
>VMTI01000268.1 GCA_013791675.1 bacterium
ATACGCTTCCTGCAGTAAAACAGAGCTTGATTTAATTTAACAAAATGAGCTCTAAATGCTTTAATAAAGAGGTTCTTTGATGATAGAAAATAACGGGAAATATAATTGTCGCTGAACCCTAAAAATAATTGTCGTTAAACAAAAGAAAGAGTATAATCAAAATGAACAGAGTTTATTATATCAATTAGCCATTGTTTTTCAGCGTTATTCAGATTCCCGGGAGAATTACCCGTATAATGATTTCGTAAATCTTGAAGTATACTTTGTAAAGTCGATAATTGAAATCTTCCCGCTCCTCCATAGAATTTAATTTCAAATGACCTTTGGCCTTCACAATAAAAAATTATATCTGCCGCAGATTTAGTTTGTGGAACTTCTACGTGTGGATTATCAATGGAGTATTGCTGCTTTAGCCCCTCTTGGATTAGAAAGCCAATTATTTCTTCAATTTCTTGACCTTTCATATTAAATGGCCTTTGCGATAACACCGCCAATACTTTTGAAAGATAACTGTCCTCGTGCCCCTGATGGGCCTTTATTAAAGTTCTCACAATTCCCTTTGTTGTTAACATAACTTTTCCCTTCTATTGTTCAAAAAAACTTTCGAAATGAACATCTACTGCTTTCAAAAGTCTTTCAATTATAGCCAAACTTATATTTTTTGCGCCGCTCTCACTTCTACAGATATAAGTTCTATGTGAAAACCCCACGGCCAAGCCCGTGGCGCTTTGTTTTCACTTTGCGAGTTCCGCTCGACGCCCTTTGGGCGAGATACCATTCACACACTGGCATGCTCGTGGAATTTTGCCCCTTTCGGGGGTTTTTGTACAATTTTAAGTTTTCGGGTCGCGGCAGGAGAAACTATGAGCTTTGCTCGATTTGGCAACGATTTTTTTTTCTCCATTAGAAATAGATATTCGTGGTGTTTACCGTTACTGTTTATCCATTCGTTTGTCCAACGCATATTTCCCATTACATTTTTTTTATAATCAATTTCAATTGCTTTTAACAATTTGCCCGATTCATTGATTATGTCATTCAACTCTTGCTTTGTAGTCCGTCCTCCTGAGCTGTACGACAATAAAATGTAGCGAGATTTGGTTTTTTGTATCAGACTACGTAATGCTTGCATAGCGATAAATGAACCGCTCTCATCTTTTCTAAACTCTTCAAATACAGAAGCTGACACTTGATCTCTGCTATCCTCTCTACGATTTGCTTTGCCAAAAACTATGGGTTTGTCATGGTTAATAATTGTTGTCCAAATGTGATAATACGAAGCATAGCGCACTCTGCTAGGCGGCATTTTTTCGTTGTTTGATCCATACGGTGGATCAAAATAAACAAAATCAAACTCATTATTTGATATAGATTCAAAAATATCACCTCGTATAACTTTGGTTTCGCCCGTGCATTCAAAACGATGAGGTAATTTCATTACCATATCTTTATGCGAGCGAGATGACCACTCTGATAAATACGACACATAATGCCCGAGCGTGCTGTCAACCGAATCAAGTGCATAAATTAAGCTAGTAAGGATCATGCATTTATCTGCCCATTCTAAACTTAAGTTCTCTATTTCATCTCGTATCGCATCTAACTTGCGAGTATTTTTTGCTTGAAATGGTCGTTTTGTTCCTGATAGTTCTGCCCCATAATGTTCTGTGTACCACCCATCGTATCCCTTCAAGTTATTTAGATGATCTATTATTTTTTGATAAAATTCATTTGATTTACTTGAACGCAGATAACAAGTCGCCAATACTTCAGACCACATCGCAATATCACTTGACGTAGTGTTATACCCTAATTGAGCAAATGCTTGAGAAACGCGAGTAGATCCACTAAAACCATCAAGTACATTTTTAACTCCTTCTAAGTCATTTAAAATTCCGAGAATGTAAGGTAACATTTTAAGCTTTGAACCGGCATACTTTATCCCTTCCGTCTTAGGTATTGTTGGAATCGTTTGGCCGTATATATTTAATTGCTGGCTAATCATAAGGTTTTTAATCTATCTATATCTTTTTGCAATATCTTATTCGCAAATTGGTGCCCTTGCTCCGAGCTATTTAATGCAAGGCTAAATAATTTTACAAGAGTGTGATTGTGTGAATAATCTATCCAACCATTTGTGAGTGAATCAAAATAAGATATAGCGTTTTTTGTGTGTGTCCAAAGCCCTCGTTGCAATGCATTTGCGGATGCACCACCATATCTAATTTCGCAAATATAATTACTATTCTTATCAACAAACATAAAAATTGGATGCGCCCTGCCTTTCCCTGATATTACTCTTTTTGATTTAACGTCAAATTTTTGCTTTCCCCCAATATAGATAATTCTGCAAGTTTTGATGCTCGCTTTTTTATGATCAAAAATCATTATATTGCACCGTTTTTTCCCCTCGTTATAAATAAGTGGCATGACATTGATGCTGTTAAAATCTGAAAACTCTTTGGACTTGAAAATTTTTTTGATTTTCTTTTTATCCATAATGTTTTTACCTTGCTTTTCAAGAAATGGAAACATTTTCTGATGTCTATCTGTTGACAGTTGAAGAGGACCGTCACCATATGCCTTTAAACTTAACGGAAATTCTGCTTTGTTAATTTCATTTATGATCACAATGTCTTCTTCATGTTCTTTTGCTCGAAACAAGTCCTTGCCTACATGAATGCTTTTGTAGTCATACATAAATTGGTTGATGAACTCGGCCATGCCTATCTCTGCCAAATCACCATGCGTTTTATTGCCTATCAATCGCATTGTAAAAATATTTGACAAAGTATTTATAACCAAATGTTTGTTCTTACTCGCCAATAGCTTAAATCTGTTCTTAAAGTCGTTGTATATTGCCATTTTTTATTATACAAAATTTTAAGGCCTCTGAACACGCACCTCTCCCTTAAATCGATTTTACCCAAATACCTACAGCCCCTTTTTCGTTCTAAAACCAGAACCGTCCCCATTACCCTTACTTTCGGCAAGCTGTAAGTTTTTTAACTGTCAATACCCCGTCAAGCGTTCAGTCCGGACCCCTTCCGCCATCTGCGGGGTAGGACTCCACACGCCACGACGCCCCCACGATTAACAACAGCGCTATATGTTGCGGGGCGGGCCCCTATTTGATAACATTGAAGGTGCTTAAAAAAGAAAAACTCGTCAGAAAAAACAGAATATATAAGGGCAAAGCTGTTGATTTTTTAGCCGACATTATCCGGCTTCAAAACGGCAAAACAGCTGTCAGGGAATATATGGGGCATCCAGGCGCCGCGGCGGCCCTGCCGGTTCTTTCCGGCAACAGAATTGTTCTGATACGGCAATACCGCTATCCCGCGGGAAAATTCACTCTTGAAATACCGGCCGGAAAAATGTCACCCTGCGAAAAACCGCTGGCGTGTATCAAAAGAGAACTAAGAGAGGAAGCGGGTTTTGCCGCGGGAAAATTTATCCTTCTGTCAAAATATCAGCCCAGCGCGGCTTTTTCAACTGAAACAATATATGTTTATGCCGCCCTTAATCTCAAAAATGTCGGCGCGGCACCCGATGACGATGAATTTATAGAAAAAAAAGAATTTGACATGGACGAAGCAATTGAAATGATCAGAAAAAATAAAATAGGCGACTCAAAAACCGTTATTGCTCTTCTTTTATGGAAGGATTTTCTAAACGGGAAGTGATTTTCGCGATCTTTGCGGCCAATATCTTAGCTTTTGTATAATCAGGATCCAGTATCAAAACTTCATTAAGCTTTTGCTGGGATTTTTCATAAAAACCCTGTTTGAAAAAATATTCGGCTTCACGGTAAAGCCGCACTTTTAATGTGGAATACCCCAATTGTATCCCTATGGATAAAGCGTGCACGGCATCACCAAATTCAGTAGAACTGAAACCATAATCAACCGAGAATCTGTCATATTTTAATCCCACGCCGGCGCTTACGCCCATAACGGAATCAATTGTGTTCATTCCCGCGCGGAAGTTCAAAACTTTCACTGCGGGTATTTCTACTCCAAAAGACTGCAACGACTCACCCTCGGAAGGAAACGTGAAGGCCGTCGATAAACGGCTTCCCAAAAAGATGCAATTCACACCTGCCCTCATAATTGATGGAATTTTTTGCGGAACTGTCCCGAGGCCAAAATCCATTTCGCTCAACGGCATAAAATATGAAAAGCCGGTGTTTAAAAACCAAAGCTTGTATTCCGCGCCGCAAAGCAAAGCCGACGCTTTCGCCTCATTTTCGGACGACAAACGCTGGCTTATACTGACAAAACTTACGCCGGACAAAAATGACCTGGCGCGATAACCCGCTCCCGCGGCGAAGAAAGAATCGCCGGCGTCAATTGAACCCATCGGAGTATCAAGAGCGCTGTATGCGTCAATACCGCCGTAATCCGAAGTTAGCGAATAAAACCCGGCGGTAAAAGCGGCATTAACCGGTAAATATACCGAAACACTCCTGAGAGAGATATCCTCCCACCATAAAACCGTGCCGGCGCTGAATGAAGGCCTGGAAACAGACGCGGCGTGTGATGGATTAATCAAAAAAGAACCGGGCCCGGGCCGAGAAGCGTTTGCTCCGCCCAAAGCCAGGCTCAAAGGATCCGCCGGAACAAAAAGCATTGAAAGAAACGAAGTTTCCGCCGCAAATGACGGCGCTCCCAAAAAGATTGCCACAGCAAGCATAAACATAAAACAAACCCGACAGATGATATTCGACGGGGCTCTATGAGATAGGGGTTTAATGGTCATTGTATTATCACCAGTTTTCCGCGCTTTTCGTTCTCACCTGATTTTATTCTATAAATGTAAACCCCCGAGGGAAGTTTTATATCCGTCCAACCGGTGAAAAGTCCGGGAACGTCCGCCGTGGCATCAATATAGCTGAACTCTTTGAGAAGCCGCCCCAGAATATCGTATATTTTTATTTCGGCGTCACTGCCCGAAGGAAAAGTAAAGATTATTCCGTTGCCTATATCTTCGCTCTTTCTGTACGGCACCGGATACGGATGAGCGTCTTCTATGCCGTAAAGAGCGCCTCCCATAAGAGCATAACTTGA
>VMTI01000141.1 GCA_013791675.1 bacterium
CCTCAAACATTGATGTGGCGCTTTTGAAATTATCCGCGACAACCCCTCTTTTGCTGCTTTATTTTTTTCTTGACGCCTCCGCGCGGAACAAGGCGCTGAATTTCACAGCTTACACCGTTATCATTGTGTGCGCGGTGGGCATAATTCAAAAAACCACTTTTCTGCTATCGGGTTCGGCGGGAGCTTTTTCCGGAAGAATATATTCAACTCTGGGGAATCCAAATTTTCTCGCCAGCTTTCTTCTTATAAGCTTTCCGCTTTTCGCCTCGTGGGCGGATAAAAAAAATCGCGGGAGCCTCGCTCTTCTGCCTTACACATGCATACTTCTCACCCAAACCGCGGGAAGCATTCTGTCTCTTCTCGTTATTCTTGGGCTCTTCTTCGCGCGTGACAGAAAAAAAGCGAAGCTTTCATTTCCCGGCGTTCTTTTCCCTGTTCATCTTCTCATTATAATTTGCGCGCTCTTTTTATTCGGACTTTCTTCCAAGAAAATGTCAGTTCAAGAACGGCTTTTTAAGTGGCGCTCAGGTATTGAAATTGTAAAAGAGAATCCTCTTCTGGGGGTCGGTTGGGGAGGAGTAAAAACTAATTTCGCTCTTTATCAGCAGCGGGTCAAAAGAGATTTCGCTCTCAAATCAACCTCCGAAAGTAAAATACACAACGACTATATACAAATAGCGGCGGAAAGCGGGATAATAGGTTTCCTCGCGTACGGGGCGCTTTTATTCTCGGCTATTTTGCTCCTGAGAAAAAATAATTTTTACGCTTTTGCCGGGCTTGCCGCCCTTATGCTTGATTCGGTCACGAATTTTCCCGTCGAGCTTCCCGCTTCGCTTATGCTTCTTGCCCTGATTCTCTCTTTTGACGGCGAAACAGAAAAAGGAAACAATCCTCTTTTTATTGTTTTTAATTCCCCTTTTTTTGTAAAGGGGATGGCTCGCTTTTTTCCCTCTGCCTTGCGGCGGGCGATTGCGCTTCTATGTTTGTTTTTTTTGTTTATAAGCGTTAAAGATTTTGTCGCGGATATTTCAAGAAAAAAAGGATATGACAGCTATGCGGTCAACGATTTCAAAAGCGCAGAATCTGCATGGATACGAGCCCACAGGATCTCGCCCACGTCGGGGAAAACAGCCTACGCCCTCGGAATGCTTTATGTAAACGCCAAACGTTATCCCGAAGCGATAAACATGTTTAAGGAATCAATAAAAATACGCAATTACGGCGAAGTTTACAACAACCTCGGCAACGCTTTCTATCTCAACGGCAATAATGCCGAAGCTCTCCCCGCGTGGGAAAAGGCCGTTGAACTCGGATGCCCCGGAAAAGAAAATATTCAAAAAAATATAAACTCGCTCAAAACCGCCGTTGACTGATTGATTTACTTCTTGTTTTATGTTTTTCCTTATTGTAAAATTCGGTTATGATATTTTTCGCAAAAAGGCCTGCTCTTGCCCTGATAATGAGTTTCGTCACCGCGATAGTTATCGGGACACTTCTGCTTATGCTTCCCGCCTCTACACCCAAGGGATGCGGCATCTCTTTTGTTGACGCTCTTTTCACGTCCGCTTCCGCCACCTGCGTGACAGGCCTTATAGTGCGAAGCACAGCGACGGGCTTTACCCTTTTCGGCAAAACCGTCATTCTCCTGCTGATACAGCTCGGCGGCCTCGGACTTATGACATTTTCCGTGTCGCTTTTTCTCGCTTTCGGAAAAAAAATATCAAAAGCACAGGAAATACTGCTTCAGGACTCCCTCAACGAAGACAGCACCCGCAGCGCCAGGGAAATACTCAATTTCCTGCTTCTC
>VMTI01000196.1 GCA_013791675.1 bacterium
ATAACTGCCCCTGATTTTGGCAGGTTTCCTGCTTTTTTTCCAGACCTTTGTTACCATCCTTTCATAATCCTTTATTTCAAGTGGCTTTTCCTTTTTGTGTTCAGTATCATTGTAGCCAAGCACATTTTAGATTGGCGTAAAAACGGTATTTCTGCTATCATAATTTTCGACTTAAACATGAAAAATTATCCTGAATTGACTGAAATATTCGCCGTCGGCGGCGCCATATAGGCATCCATGAAAAACTACGAGTGCCGGAGCGAGCAGCTTGATATGGCGCTGCGCATAGAAGAAGCGCTGGCAACGAACGAGCATCTTATAGTTGAGGCGGGAACAGGCATAGGAAAAAGCCTCGCCTACCTTGTGCCTCTGATAATATACGCAAAAACCACGCGAAAAAAAGCGGTCGTCGCCACTTACTCAAAAACACTTCAGGAACAGCTTACAAAAAAAGACCTCCCTTTTCTGCTGGGCGCTCTTCCCTTCAAATTTAATTTCGCTCTTTGCCTGGGAAGCACCAACTATCTGTGTATCCACCGTATGAAACGGAGCCGCCAGATGGGACTTTTCAAGGAAGACGAGGAAATCAGGCAGTGGGATGAAATACTGCACTGGATGAGAAAAACTAAAACCGGAATAAAACTGGACGCGCCTTTTAAGATAGACGAAAAAATATGGCTGGAAGTGTGCAGAGAATCCGACATGTGCATGGGCAAAAAATGCCCCTACGGCCTCACCTGTTTTTACAACCGGGCGAAAATTGAAAGAGCAAACGCGGATATTCTTGTGGCAAACCATCACCTCTTTTTCACCGACCTCGCATCAAACAACAAAATTCTTCCTCATTACGGAGCCGTTCTTTTTGATGAAGCGCACAACGCTGAAGATGTCGCCGCTGAATTTCTCGGGGCCGAATTCTCGTACGGAAACATGAAATTCATCCTCAGCCGCCTCGCGGGAGGAAAATATTTCACGAGCTTCTCGGAAGAAAACGGCATAGATCAAAATGACGCCGAAGAAATATTAAAAAGCGCCGCGAGAACGGAAATGCGCGTAAAAGAACTTTTCAGAAAAGTGATAGCGCGCTTCGGCCGCGAAAAAACGCTCGCTCGCGTGCGCGAAAAACATATTTTCGACAATACAGCCGGAGAGGCTATAGGCGAGCTGGCGCGCATGTTAAAAAACGCGGCGGCAAAAATGAAAGACGAAGACGGCGATATCTCGCCCGAAGGCTGCGAAATTAACGCCTATGCGGGACGGCTTACAGAATCAAAAAACGCGCTGGAACTTTTTCTTGAACAGAGCGAAGGCGATTTCGTTTACTGGGCCGACATACAGCCGCGGGGCAAACATCTTAGAGCAATCCTGTATTCCTGCCCATTAAATGTCGCCCGTATTCTTAAACAAACCCTTTACAAAAAAACAGATTCCGTTATCCTGACTTCGGCGACACTGTGCGTTGACGGTTCTTTTGATTACATAAAAGAACGTCTCGGGATGGACGGGGCCGGCGAGCTTCTTCTGGGTTCGCCTTTCAATTACAAAGAACAAGCTCTTCTGTATGTGGCCGGGGACCTGCCTACACCTTCAAGCGCTCCTGACGAATTTGAAAAAGCGGCAATTGAAAGAACCGGAAACATATGCGCCGCCGCCGGCGGAGGGACTTTCGTGCTTTTCACAAGCTGGAAGAGTCTGGAAAAAGCCCATGAATACCTAAAAGAAAACATAAAGGGCCTGAATTTTATGAGACAGGGGCAAATGAGCCGCTGGAAACTGCTTGAAACTTTTAAAAAAGAACCTTCGGCCGTGCTTCTTGGAACAAATTCATTCTGGCAGGGGATAGATGTGCCGGGAGAAGCCCTGCGCTGTGTGATAATATTCAAACTGCCTTTCGCCGTGCCAGATAATCCTCTCACCGAAGCGAGAATTGAAAAAATAGAGGAAGAAGGCCAAAAAGCTTTCATTCATTATCAGATACCGCAGGCGGCGATTATGCTCAAACAAGGGGTAGGCAGGCTTATCAGAACAAAAACAGACAAAGGCGTCATTGCGATTCTTGACCCGCGCATCATTCACAGCTCCTACGGAAAAGTTTTTCTGCGCTCAATGCCTAATTGTAGAATAAGCACAGACATAGAGGATATAAGCGCATTCATGCCGTTCCACGGCCCCGACACATCCCGCTCTTGATTAAAATTAACAACATCCTGTAACTTTCCCTCAATTGCGCGCGTCTAAAAGGTTGAATGTAAAAATTAAGGAGGAAAGGAAAATGAAAAACTTAATGAACTGGACGGCGGCGGGAATGATGCTGGCATCCGCGGCGGCTTTTTCGCCCGTATTAGGCGCGGCGTCATCACCCGATGACAAAAACGAAATGGCTGAATTCAAGCAGTGGAAGAAGAACAAAGAACAGAAAGGCCAGAAACGCGACGAGCAGCGCAAAAAAATGCATGAAAAAAGAATGGATAAACTGGGCAAAGAACTGGATCTGAGCGCAGCGCAGCGCGAAAAAATTTCCGGCATCCTTGAAAATTCCTGGAATGAAGTGGCAAAAGAAAGGAAAGCTTTCGGCGAAAAAGTCAAGAATCTCAGACAGGAATCTGACAAAAGCATTGAAAAAGAACTCACAAAGGAACAGATTGAAAAATGGAAACAATGCAAACAGAAAGACATGAGGAAAAACTGCAAATCAATGAAAAACAGAAAAGACAAAAGTCAGAAAAAAGGCGGTAATTCCGGCGGGCAGTCTGACAGTGAATGCAACTGGCAAGATAAAGACTAAACGTTTTCGCCGGTGAATTTTTAGTTTCTTTGGCTGGCCACAATCGGCCAATAGTATTGTTCTCGGGGTTTCATCCTCTGTTTTTCAGAATTCTTCCGGCTTTGACGCCCGTAAAGACACCGCCGGAAATAGACAGTTTGCCGTTAACAAAAAGACAATCAAGCCCTTCCGCGTAAGCGTGAGGATTTTCAACAGAAGATTTATCACAGAAGCGTTCTTCCCGAAAAACGGCAATATCGGCGGCGAAACCTTTTTTAATCCGGCCCCTGTTATTCAGGCGGAATTTTTCGGCCGGCAGAGATGTCATGGAACGCAAAGCGTGCCCCAGCGAAATAATTTTTTCCCCGCGGACAAAGCGTTTTATCTTACGGGGAAAATTCCCGTAATTTCTCGGGTGCGGATGGCCTTCCCCGAAAATCTGTGTCCAGCCGTCGGAAGAGGTGAGGACATAATCTTTTTTCATTATTTCCCTTACATTTCCCATATCCTGACTTAAAAACATGCCCAATGGCGGATCCTTTGAAAGAACAAGTTCCATGAGGACATCCACTGCCTCGCGGGAAGTTTCCTCACCTATTGCGGTTAGTGTTTTTCCCTCGTATCCGGAACATTTCCCATAAGAGCTCACGATTATTTTATCCGGCGGAATAAAATTCAGTTTTTTTAGAAGTCCGGCGCTGATTTCGCTCAGAGAAGATGCGTCTCTGCACTTTTCCGAAATAATATTTCCGTCGAGAAATATTGGATTAACAAGCCATGTTATATATGTGGACCCGTAATCGTAGCAATACTGGTCGGCGCAGATATCAATACCTTCATCGCGGGAGCGCTCTATCATAGCAAGCAGGCGGCAGACCAAACCCTTTTTCAGCGGAGCTGTTATTTTAAGATGTGATATTTCAAGTGAGACGCCGCTCGAGCGGGCAACCTCTATCGCCTCACCGAGAGCTTCCTCCACGCCTTCTCCCGTCTCATTCCTCAAATGTGTCGCGTATATCCCGCCTCTTTCCGCGGCCGTACGTGCGAGAACTTCAAGCTCGGCAATATCCGCGAAACAGCCCGGCGCGTATTCCAGGCCGCTTGAAAAACCGGCGGCGCCGGCGGCCATCTCATTTTCAAGAGCATTTCGCAGTTTTTGAATATCTCCGGAAGAAAGTTTACCGCCCTGGGTTTTCCCCGTGATTTTCATGCGCAGCATACCATGCGGCACAAGATGCACTACATTTGTCCCGAAACCGTTTTCATCCAGATAGTCAAACCAGGGACGGCATCCGGCTTCGCCCAACCCGCAGTTTCCCGTTACCACCGTAGTGACGCCCTGACGCAGATAGCAGAGATTGGCGGAGACGATGCCGTCTTTCGGGGCTGAAATGCCACATCCGCCGGGGCGTGCGCGGCGGGCCCCTATAAGAGACATCACCGCAAGGTCGCAGTGAGTGTGAACATCAATAAAGCCCGGGCTGACTATGCATCCCGAAGCATCAATAATTTTTCCGGAATTCTCCGGGAATTTCCCGATAGCCGCAATCCTGCCGTCTTTCAAAGCCACATCGGCACACCGCGGCGCACCCCGCACTTCGTCTTCTAAAAAATCACAGCCGTCAAAAACCCTGCCGCCTTTTATAATATAATCCGAATTTCCCACCGTTATACAGGCGTGTTTTTCAAAGCGTTGAGCGCCGCCCGGTACCCGGCATCAATCGCTTCCGCGCCGCGGTAAAATTCAAGAACCCCCATAAAACTTGTGTCGGGAGAAATAAGCACATCCGCTTGTCTGCAGCTTTCCTTTGCCGCTTCGTATTCCATTATGTAAACGGCTTTTAATATCGTCTCAAAAAAACTCGGCATTCCTGAAAAAACTTTCATTTTCTGACTATAGAATTTATTTTTCAATTTATACGCGTAGTCCGCGGCGGCAGCTATAATCTCTCTGTTTTCGTCCGTTATATTTCTTATGACTTTTTCCAACACTTGAAGTGACGAAACCGCAACTTCTTTTTTAGCATATCCGGTATTTTGCGGCTCCGAACCGCTGAATTTTTTAGCAGGACCGCATTTAGCGGGACCGCATATAACATTAGAAGCTATAACCCTCACCGCTCCCATTTCACGGGCGGTGGCAACCGGCACAGGCTCAATAATTCCGCCGTCAACAAAAAAACTTCCTCCAAGCGGCACCGGAGTAAATATGCCCGGAATTGAAATACTCGCTCTGACAGCGGAAATTACGGAACCTTTATTTATAACTTTTTTCACGCCTTTTTTAATATCACATGTCACGACGGAAAAAGGTATTTTGAGATCAGAAAAAGAAATATCCCCTATAACGGCTTTTAAAAATTTCTTGACTTTTTCGCCGTGAATAAAACCTTTATTGAGCATAAAAAAATGAGGGTCAGCAAGCCCCACAAGTTTTTTCCAATCCATATTAACAGCAATATGTTCTATATCGTCTATACGCCCTTCCCTCGCGAAAACCGCTCCCACCAAAGCGCCCATGCTGACGCCGGAA
>VMTI01000108.1 GCA_013791675.1 bacterium
GGTTTTGTATTTTTCGTTTCACGACGGTATTGTACCATAAAAGGAGGCCTTTTTCAACTTTTTATCGTTAAGAGTATGAATAATTGGGGCTAAATAATAGCCTAATACGGGGAAAAAGGGGGCTACCTTATTCAAGCTCCGCTTGCCCTTAGAGATTGCCCTGAGAAATGCAGAGCATTTCCAGGACTAAAGTCCCGGGAATTCTTTGAATTCCTCGGGGCAGATTTCTCGGGGCAATTATTGATACTTAATGCATTGTCATACCCCGGTAGCCGCAGGTTATAATGCCCTTTGGGTGCTTTAGCCTGCGTATAATATTGCGCACCCTATACCCTTCGGGCACAAGCAGGGTGCGGCTACCACTGCGGCCACCTAATTAAGCAGAAGTTTTTTCAACGGGCGCATAGTCGTATAAACGGCGCTTTCCATTGTGTGCCTTATATCAAAGGACTCATAAGAATCGCTGTTGACCCACACGATTTCACCCGTCTTCACATCTATCAGGCGGAGAGTAATATCAACTTTGGCATTATAGAAAGCTGTCTCATAACCTAATTTACCGTCGGTGCCGGTATAATACACTCTCTCCTCTTTTTCTTCCTGACAACGGAAGACGCTGCCGTCCAGAATAGCGTCAGCTCCGGCAAGGCCGCCGATTTGAGCGAATATCGCATCGCTTTTCATATCGGTGTGCAAAAGCATCTTGTCAAAAACGGCGGAATCAACCACTTTAATACCGCTTTCAATAAGATATTTTGAGATCATATCCCGCACCGCTCCGCCGGCGGAAGCGTAATTTTCCGGACTGTCCATTTTGGCCACGGCGAAGGTGCGCAGGCTTTTGTAATCATAATCTTTTTTCCAGTTGGCGCGGGGGTAACAGCCGCAGATAAGCGCTAACACAACCACCGCATAAATTTTCTTCAAAGACGCCTGTTTCATTTCCCCTCCTCAATGTTGTCAGAAACATTTGCCAGATGTCGGGCGGCACGTTCTTTCTTGTCTTTGTCTTTCGCGTTTTTGAGAGCTTTTTCAAAGCACTCGCGGGCTTTATAAAGATTGCCCGTCTCCTCGTATATTATACCCATAAGATATGCCGGTAAAAACATTTTCGGCCTGATATCCGCGGCGCGGGAAAGATGCAGAAGAGCGGCGTCGTAATTTCTCTGATTAACGGCGCAGATTCCGGCGCTTACAAGAAGTCCGGCGTCCGTTGGATTCTCTTTAAGAAGCTGCTCCGCCTTTTCGCGGGCTGCTGTCCATTTCTTTTCTCTCATAAGATCCCGCACATCCTGCGCGTTCAAAATTAAAGGCATCAGCATAAGCGCCGCCAAAGCCATTGCAACGCATCTTCCTAATTTAATCATTTTCATAATTTTTCTCCCATAGTTTTATTCCAGCCCCACCCGCACCCTGTACTTTACTTTTGTTTCTCCGTTTTTCGGCACTTTCACATTAAACCTGATTGTAAACGCATCCTCTTTTTTATAAGGATGGCTTTGGCTTATTACTTTCCAGTTTCCGTAAAGGGGTTCTATTATCCCGGCTTCAATATCTTCTTCCTTGTGATTTCTGAGCGTTATCTCCCATTCCGACTCATGGAGTATGGTTGTAATACGCTTGTAATCGGTTTGTATTCTCTCGGCGACAACATCAAAAGCTTCGCCGATTTTCAGTTTTATTTCCTCGTCTTTGGGCGTGTGTTCTATCCTGTCTTCGCCTATAAACTGCAGACTGCCGCCGGTGTCTTTTTTATACAGCCTCATTGTGCCTTCGGGGAGAGGCATGCCGAGATTGTTTTTCGCCGAGTTTTTGAATTTGATATACACGCCGACCGGCTGTTTTTTATTTTGCTCTCTGTATTCCCTCGTGAAATAGCTCTTTACTCCATAAACGAGAAATTCTTTTTTAACAGTGACGGCGTCCGCCGAAAGAAGGCTGACCTGTTTCGTCTGATTGTTTTTTATTGTCGTTTTTCTCTGAAGGTCGTATATGTGATATTCAAAAAAAGATTTTTCCTCAAAGCCGGAATCTGATAACGACATCATTTCCTTTTTGACTCTGTTATACTTTCCTCCATATTCAGGGAGCACTCTGCCCACATCCCCGGCGACAAGTTTCAGTTTCGCGTCTTTATACTCCGCGCCGCTTTTATTATCCAGCGTGACCCAGCCGGAAATATCCGAGGACGTGTCGTCTTTGTTCAGCTCAACAATATAGTCGGCTTTCCATGAAATGCCGCCTGTTAAATACGACACCTCAATATCATGCGCGTCTTTTGCCGAATTTTCATAAAGCCACGTCAGGGTGGGCCTGGCAATCAGATTCTCCGGAATTTCAGGCAGCACCTTATAACCCGGATGGCCGAGGTAAATCTCGTCGTTTATCTTGTAAATCTGTCCCTGATTATTGCTTAAAAGCAGCGCGTTCACTTCTTCCTTTCTGTCCTTGAATTTATTCCAGTCTATTATTTTTATTTTCTTCCCCACATACTTGTCCAGAAGTTTTTTTTCGTCCATCAGGTCATATTCATAGTTCTGCTCAAGCACCTTGAAATCGTTTTTATAGTTGAGGGATTTCACGGTGACGGTCACGGGCATTATCCCTGACGCGACATCCATAAATCGCAGCTCGCCCCCGCCCTTAACAAGCTTTATCCTGCGGGTGTCTTTGACCAGTCCGAGATTGCTGTTATAAACAGTGACCTCGACGGCCGTCTGATCGGAGAGTGAGCTTTTGAGCGCGTTTTCTGACGCATCAAGATTCAAAAAGCCGAAAAACAAAAGAATCAAAAAAAGTTTCAGTATTTTCATCATAATTATCTCCTATTCAAAATCTTTTATTTTTGAGACAGCGCGGAGGCCGAAATATTTTCTGAGCGCGCAGATTATTCTTTCGGAAGCCCTGCCGTCGCCGTAGGGATTTTTGAACGGTTTCGCCGATTCCTCTTTCTTTTTTTTCAGTAGCCGGTTCATACACGCGCGGATTTTCGCAGGGTGCGTGCCGGTCACTTCCACAAAGCCCGCCGCGACGCCTTCCGGCCTCTCCGTGCGGTTTCTTAAAAGCACAACTTTCTTTCCGAAAACAAGAGCCTCTTCCTGTATACCGCCCGAATCCGTCACGGCGAAAAGACAGTTTTCCAGAAGATATATAAGGTCGCGGTAATTAACCGGTTTTGTTAAAACAATATTATCCGAACCTATCATAATTTTTGCGGCCGCTTTTTTTACAACGGGATTAGGGTGAACCGGATAAATCACGCGAACGCCTTTATCCGAAGTAAAATAGTTTTTGAACAAATCAAAAACGCCCTCCATGGGTTTTCCCCACGACTCCCTTCTGTGCATAGTGAAAAGTATAAATGGCTTTTCCGCGAGACGCCTAACCGATGGCGAAACTCCGCGGCCGCTGCGGGATATCGCCAGAGCCGCGTCAACTATGGTGTTTCCCGTGACAGAAATAAGTTCAGGGCGCAGGCCTTCTTTTTTTATATTTACGAGAGACGCCGCCGTCGGAGGAAACAGAATATCCGAAATACTGTCCGTGAGAATTCTGTTCATTTCCTCCGGAAACGGCTCGCTCTTATCAAATGTCCTTAAACCCGCCTCCACATGGGCGACGGGAATGCCGTTATAAAAAGCTGCCAGCGCCGAGGCAAAAGTCGTTGAGGTGTCGCCGTGGACAAGAATCATATCCGGTTTTTCTTTTTTGTAAACAGCGTCAAGCCGTTTTACGGCTGAGGATGTAATATCCGCGAGGCTTTGGCCGGAGGTCATTATGTTCAAATTGTAATCGCTCTTCATGCCGAATATGTTAAGCGCCTCGTCCAGCAGAGCGCTGTGCTGGCCCGTCAGAACAAGTTTAACGGAAAACGACACGTCTTTTTTCAGCGCGAAATAAACAGGAGCCATTTTTATCGCTTCCGGCCTTGTGCCGAATGTCAGAATTATTTTTTTCGCCATATTACTGTTTAATTGAAAAAATCGTCGCCATAATGGCCACGATTGAAAGAATAAGCGTTAAATTGTACATAAGCAGCGAGATTTCTCTCGACGACCATCCACCCTTCAGCAGTTTGTGATGGAAATGATCTGAATCCGGGCTCATTATGGGCACATGCGCGCGGCGGCGCCTTATTATGGCCGCGACAACATCAAAAACAGGAAGAGCCACTACCATAACCGGTATAACCAGAGCGATGGCAGCGGTGAGTTTGAGCATACCCTGTATGGATATTATTCCGAGAAAAAAACCCAGAAGAAGGCTTCCCGAATCACCGAGGAAAACACCGGCCGGCGGAAAATTAAAATACAGAAATCCCACGCATGCCCCTGACAGGAGCAGCGAAAACAGCGCAAAAAAATTTCCCCCGGGGAGCAGCCCGAAAATTGATTCAATGATAATGACGACGGAAAAAGTGAAGGCCGCTATCGCCGAAACGCCGCACGCGAGTCCGTCCACGCCGTCAATCAGATTTATAACATTGGTGAAAGCAAGCAGCCAGCACGCTGTAACTATTATTGAAACCAGGCGGGGAAACATGACATACTTCATAAACGGTATTTTGAAACCGGTTATCTCAACACCATATATAAGCACCATCATAACCGCTATTGTCTGAGCGAGCAGCTTTACCGTCGGAGTGACGGCATCGCGGTCATCAGCCATTCCGGTTATGAGTATTATGAGGCTGCCGAGGAAAATACCGTTGACGGCTGA
>VMTI01000081.1 GCA_013791675.1 bacterium
AAAAGCTGAAATTACGGCGCGGGAGCGGGTTTCATCCATTGTAAAATGTATATTATCCCAGTCACAGGCGCAGCCCAGCATTTTTAACTGTTCCAGTATGGACCCGCCGTAAAGTTTTTTCCATTCATTTACGCGGCGGAGAAATTCTTCTCTGCCTATATCTATTCTGTTTTTGCCTTCACCCGCGAGTTGTTTCTCAACAACGTTCTGGGTGGCGATTCCGCCGTGGTCGGTGCCGGGAGCCCACTTTGTATTCATGCCCCGCAGTTTGCTGTAGCGGATTAAAATATCCTGAAGGGTGTTGTTGAGAGCATGCCCCATATGCAGCCGGCCCGTAACATTCGGCGGCGGTATGGCGATGGAGAAAGCTTTTCTACCGTCAGGCACGCCGGAAAATTTTTTACCATTCTCCCATACTTTATAAATTCCTTCTTCAAATCCGGGTTCGTATTTTGACACGTTTTTCTTTTTATTTGGAATTCCCCTTTTGGTAAAAGGGGTGTCAGACCGAAGCATTTCGTCTGCCCGGGCGGGGTCTGACAGGGTATTCTTTTTATTTTCCATAATATTTCGCGAATGCCTCTATTATTCTGCTCTGCTCAAAAGTGTATTCCGCACAGGAAAGCACTCTGTAAAAATCCTCCAGATTATATTTTTTCAGAAGTTCTTCGTCCTCCGAAACAATAACAAAATTTTCCACTTTTTCATGATTTATGCCGAGAACAATATCAAGCAGGTTTATTTTAAAAAAAGCGTCAACGCACACGGGATCAAATTTTGTATCCGTATCTTTTTTAAGCAGATTAAGCACGCCGAGTATCGGCATTGGCTCTCTGTAATGCCTCTTTGAAGTCAGAGCGTCAAAGACATCGCAAACGGCTATTATTCTGGAAAAAAAAGGAATCACCATACCTTTTATTCCGCGGGGGTAACCGCTGCCGTCAAGATTCTCATGGTGAGAAGAAGCTATCTCGGGAATCTGGCGGAATTCTCTCTTGAAATATATTTTTTCGAGTATTTCGCGCGTAAAAACCGCGTGGCTCTTTATCTGCTCAAATTCCTCGTCGGTGAGTTTGCCGGCTTTGGCGAGAATGTGTTCCCTCACTCCGATTTTCCCCATGTCGTGCATCCACGATGAATATTTCAGCAGCTCAATTTCATGCGGGAAAAACTTCATTGCTTCACCGGTCTTTATTGAAAAAAATGTCACCCGCCTGGAATGGCCGGCCGTGAGATAGTCCCTTTTGTCAAGCGTGTCCGAGAGAGTGTCAATAAAACTTTCAAACATTTTTCTTTGCTCGTCATAAAGAAAAGCGTTTTCAACGGCGTCGGCGGCCTGACGGGCGAGAAGCAGAAGTATTTTCTCATCATCGTCGTCAAAAAGCCCTCCCTTTTTGTTCAGTACCTGAAAAACGCCGATACTCTCGCCCATTTTGTTTTTCATGGGACACGAAAGAATTGTTTTTGTGACATAACCTGTTTTCTTATCGGTTGCCGTGTTAAAGCGTTCATCGGAATAAGCGTCTTTTATGTTTATAAGCTCGCCGCTTCGCGCCACGGCTCCTGCTATGCCTTTTTCCAGGGGGATTCTGATTTCCCCGCCGCCCAGCCCATCGGCTATTTTACTCCAGAGCGTGTCTGTATCAAAATCACGCAAAAAAACGGTGCACCGCTCGGCGTCAAGAATGTTGCGAGTTTCGCCCATTATGAGTTTCAAAAGCTCATCCAGATTCAGTATTCTGGAAGACACCTCGTGTCCGAAATCAAGCAGCGATTTCATACGCTCTTTTTCTTTCCTAAGCTGTTTAAGTTCTTCTATTTCTCTCTTTTCCATTATTTCCTTTTCCCATTCCCTTTTTTCAAAAAGGGGTGTCTCGCTGCCGGCGAGACGGGGTATTTAAATCTTTCCTTTTCTCAAACACCAGCAGGACATGCTTATACCCACGCTCATCGTTGCCATATGCATCGGAAGCTCGTCTATTCTAACACAAAGAACGGTGTTTTTTCCACCCCAGCCGCCGGGGCCTATGCCGCTTTTATTTATTTTATTAAAAATTTTCTTCTCCATTAAAGACATTGGCCGCCGCACATCTTTGATAAGCGCCCTCTCGCCCGCAAGCAGCGCGTCGCCAGGCGCGCCGCCTATTCCCACCCCCACAAAAACCGGCGGACAGCAGTAAGGCGCTTTTGAAATTACAAAGTCGGCTATTTCGGAGGCGATGGCGATGCTATCCGACGAAGGATTCGCCATAATAAGCCCCGAACAATTCATAGCGCCGCCGCCCCGGATGATAAAGGACGGCGGAAAATTATCCGGAGCTAAATTGATTGAAGGCAGATTTCTGGGGTCCTCTTCCCTCTCAAAGGGCGACTTCACCTGCGAATTTCTCAAGCAGCCGTAGGCTTTTCTGACTGCTTCCCTCAAATGTTTTACCTTATCCCCTGCATTAACATGAAAAGAAACTGTGCCGGTGTCCTGGCAAAGCGGATATGATTTTTTCAGGGCGACGGCAATGTTTTCTTCTATAAGTTTCAGGAATTCCCTGCCTCTGACGGAAGTTTCGTTTTTCGCCGCTTTAGAAAGCAGCGATGCGACATCAACCGGCAGTTCATAATTCGCCCGAACGATTTTTTCTTCAAGTTTTTTATTTGTCATTTTATTGCCGTCCTCATTCTTTCATTTTCTCCATCATCACAATGGCCTTGGCGTTATTTTTATCTCTTTTGAGCACTTCCCTGAATTCCGCGGCGGCATCTTTCAGCCGCCCCTCATAAAAATATGTGTATCCCAGATTAAAATGAGAATCCACCATTTCAGGATTCAGCGACAGCGCGTTCTTATACGCTTCTATGGCTTTCGGGCGATTGCCCGTTTCAAAAAAGATATTTCCTATGTTATTCCACAAACCCGGAGTCGGGCGTATCTTTACGGCTTTTATAAAAGCGTCAGCGGCTTTTTGCCATTTTTTTTCCTTAGCGTACAGCCAGCCGAGATTATAAAGAGTGTCATAATTTTCGGGATTTTCCGCGAGGCTCGCATTTAGCGCTATTATTTTCCCGTCTTCCACTGCTTCATGGAAATCGGGTTCCGCCGACGTCGCCTTCAGCGCGCGAAAAGGCATGAGCATCTTCGGAATAAAAAACCCGAGCATAACCGCCGCCGCAAGAACCGGCAGCAGACGTTCAAAATAGTTTCCGCCAAAAGATATTTCTTTGTTTTTGGAATTTTCCGACCTAAAAAGAGCGAAAATAAAATAAAGCATGGCCGCCGTAATTATAAATCTCATATTCACCGAAAATAGATTATTCGCGAGAATACCCGCGGCGGCAGCCGTATAACAGGGGGATGTTACATTTCTGAAGAAAGTAACGACGATCATCAAAAAAAGAATAATGCCCGGCAAACCAAGTTCCGCGAAAATTTCCAAATATTCATTGTGCGCAAAATTCACGATGTTTTTTTTCTGCGGGTATATTTTTTTGAGTTCTTCCGAAGCGTAATTGGGAAAACTCACCGCGAAAGCTCCCGGCCCCACACCCAGAGGATTTTTGACAGCCATAACAAGCGTGTCGCGCCAGATAAGCAACCGTCCCATATCCCTCATCCAGAAAGCGCGTGTCATATAACCCCCCGTGGCGGCGACAACACACAATGCCAAAATTATTGTTTTTATACGGGGAATCTTTTTTCTATAAATGACAAACATATACACGGCAATCCCCGTAAAAGCCCCGACATACCCGCCTCTGCTGTTTATATAGTAAAAATCCAGCGCGAAGACGGCCAAGGCCGCCGCGGCGAAAATTTTCCAAAGAAGTTTTTTGTCGCCAAAAAGCGCAAGCACAAAAGGCAGAGCTATAACCAGATACGCCGCGAAAAAATTCTGGTTGCCGAATGTCGCGTAAGGCGGCGAGATCTTGGGCACGCGCATCGCTCCTATGGGCGTGCCGAAATTCTGCCACAGCCCGTAAATTGCGACAAGTAGTGCCGTAACGGAGAATATCTTGCGTATTGACGACGTTTCCGACGGAAGAATAAACTGTCCCGCTCCGAAAAAGAGCCCCGCGCAGAGCAGATTTTTTTCCATTTCCATACGGGCGATGTTCTTATCGCCGAACACAAGATACCGTGCAAGCACATACAGAAAATAAAACAAAACCCATTTATCCAGAACATTTTTACGCCACATTATTTTTGCTTTTATAGTTGCGTTAAAAAGCACAGCCGCCAGAAAAATAAGCGCTCCGCTTTCAAGCGCCAGCAGTTTAAGCCTGTAATGCCTTACATCTATCAGAAAAGCGACGCTGAGAAAAAACGCAATGTACAGCGCCGTTCGCGCCGCGTCTAAGCTGAAATGTTTCATCCACCGTGGCGGAGTGCGCCGCGGCGTGACAGCGGACGGGGTGTTGTATCCGCCATGGCGGGACGCCGTCCCCTTCATGGCAGGGCTGGAATGACAGCGCCTCTTTTTTTGAGATACGCGCTCAACGAACGCTTCTGCGAAAGGCTGCCGGGCGTTATTATGTCAAAAACATTCGGCGACTTTAATTCCGGCCTTCCGCCGCCGGGATGAATGGAATCTTTTTCCTGCAGAACCTCAAGAACGTTTCCCTTTTCGTCAAGCATATATGAAGCGAACGTAAACCCGCAAACGGCGGGGTCATACGGAAATTGTTCTTTCGGTATGGACACCGTGGCGATCCTGAAGGAAGAATCAAATTTAACCGGAACTTCAGTTGCTTCCGCGCCTTTTATAAGAGTAGCGCTGGCGCTGGTTACTCTCAGGCAGTATTCCCAGTAAGCGCTTTCCTGCATAAAACAGTTTAGGCCGGCCATCGCGCGGCCTTCGCCTTTTTTCTTTATGCCGTTTATGTCTATGTAAAGGTCAAAACCGCTGTACCTGTCATCGGCGGCAACAGGACCCGCGAAATAAAACTGAAAATAAATCTTTGTGGTGTTATTTCGGAGTGACAGTGACATTATATCGCACATACCCGCGGGCGTACCGGGGCTTCCAACATACCATCCGGGGCCTTTGGCGTCTCCAACGGGGTCAAGCCATTTTTTTTCCACGGAGCTGTCGGGGAGAGAAATTGCCAGAGATTTTGTCGACGAAGAAGACGAGAGCCGGATAAAAAAAGATATGTTTGTTTTATTTGAAAACTGCATAAAAATCAGAGGCATCCGCACCGAAAAAGCGCTTGAAGTGCGGGACACTTCGGGAACTGTCCACATTCTTTCCCACTCATTTTGAACCGCTCTGTAAAAAATATTATTTTCGGCGGCGACGATACAGAAATTAGCAGGCCCCGAAAGCCTGCCGCCGCCTTGCGCCAACCGCGTTGAATAACCCGCGGCCGGATTCCACCAGTAAAATTCCAGCGGAACCGCCGTTGAAACGGGTAGGGAAAAATGGCCGTTTATATTCATATAGCCGTCTTCCGCTGAAAGAGTATATACGAAAAAATCTTCCGAAACGCTGATAGGAAGCCCCCTGAGTTCGTCAAACAGCATTCCCGCGATAGATGCGTAGTTTTCAGGCAGAGGTTCTTCTATCGCCTCATAAATTCCGGCGACGGCATAGAAAATATTTTCCGCTGAGGCTTCTCCTATCCAGTTGGAAAGAGCTTCAACGGTGTATGCTTTTTCAAGCGCTGCGGAAAGTTTTTCCCTGTCGGCGCGGCCGGAATTTTTATAGTTTTCAAGTTTTTTACGCGCAGCCGAAAAATGCTCCCACATTTTCAGATTAATGTCGCTGAGCACAATGCCGGTGGCGCGAGAGCGGTTGAATGGCTCTTGCGGCTCCCGAGTAAACTCTTCGGGCATATTATTTGAAAGCAATTTCGCGAGGTCCTCAAAAACCGAAACTTTGTAGTATAACGGCATATCCTGCGAATTTTCTATATTAACTGACGGTAAACAGGAAACAACATTTATTAAAGAAGGCTCATGTTTGGCGGCGAATCCATCGCCGACGCGAAAAACGGTTTTGATTCCCTCCGAGGAGAGAATGCGGAAGCAGTCGTCCGTCGGCATCTGCGCGCCTACAAAGATTTCTTCCGCCGTGGAGCCGCTTAATTGAGAATATTTCATGAGATTTCTTGCCAAAACATCACGAAAATCTGAAACGCCGAGTGTCGCGACGCCTCTCATCCACACATTCGGCCTTAATCCGCAGACAACCCCGAACGCGGATTTTTCGGCGAGAACTGATATGATTCTTTTTTCCCACGGCTCCATTTCTTCTGGAAGCACAATTCTGTACGGAATATCTTTCGTCTCAGCAATAAAATTAATGCACTCCGGCACCTGTTCAGATGAAATATCTGAGGCGTCTATAAGAAGGCTGTATCCATAAGCGCGGCCGTATAAACAAAAGAATAGTGCAAATGAAAGATTCCGTATTCTCTGAAACATGAATTATTTTCTTTTCAGATTAACCGAGAATTCTTTTGTGCCGCCCCGGGTGAGAGTAATCATTTTTTCCCATGAATAGAAATCCGGTTGGATAATTTTTATTGAATACTGGCGCGGCACTTCCGATATGGAAGTGATTTTGATGTTAGCGGGCGTTTTAGCTTTATAGTAGCCATTTATAAAAACTTTAGCGCCGGAAGGAGTTGAGTTAATTGATATAAAGGCTGCTGTGTCTGTTTTTTTTGACGCGTCGGAATTATTTTTTTCGTCCGGTGGAGTCTCTTTTTTGGAAGTTTTTTGGGCTGCTTTTTCCGGCGTTTTTACGGAGTCTGATGCCGTTTTTATCCCTGAAATAGGCGAAGAAGCTTCTTTATAAAGAATGTTTAGAGCAATCAGCAAAAGCACAACGTTTACCGCCAGAATTGTGCCGAGAAGTGTTTTTCTCATGCCTTGGGCCTTTCCATTGTTACGATATGTCCGTCGAGGGCTTCAATAAAATCTTTCTGCTTAAGAATTTCTCCCGATATATTTTTCATGCCTTTTTCCACCGAATCTATTTTTCCCGAGAGAACGTCTGTTTTCCCCGCGAGAGCATCGGCGCTCTTTTTTAATTCCGCCAGTTCCGGCAGATTCACTTCCCTTGACTGGTTTTTTAATCCCTCCGTTACCTCGGCGGCGATTTTTTTGGAATCAACAGGGGAAGGCGGCGCGCTTGAATTTTTAAGGGCAGACATCATTTTTGTGATGGTGTCAATCATGCGTTTTTCCGAAGCGAAAACCACATTTTGCACATCGTTTCCTTTGGCGATGCCCGCGGATAAGGGTTTTTTATCGTTCTTTATAAGAAACAGCCACAATACGATATTTATCACTCCAAAGGCCACAGCCACCGCGGCCAGAACTATTATAGGATTTTCCATATTCCTTCCTCCTCGATTTAATGCAGCCGCACCCTTCAGGGTGCGTATAATATTACGCACGCCAAGGTCGTGCAGCTACCTTGATATCTTTTTATAGTATAAAATTTTGCAGGCGCTTTCAAGAACGGATGTGAGATTGCAGCATTCGGCAAGAGTTGAAGCCTTCGCCCATGAACCATGTTTTTTGATAATGCACACCGGATAATTTTTAATGACGGGCGGAAGCTTCATAACAACTTCCTCGGAACCTATGGCGTTTTCAGCGCTTATGACCGGCACCTCTTTTATGTAAAATGAGCCTTCGGCGTCAACGGGCATTATCACATCATTATCAAAAGACAATACCGTGGCGAACAGAGGATGCGCGTGTATGATGGCGAGGGCGTCTGTTTCGCGGTATATGGCTCTGTGCACATCCACTTCCACCGACGCGTTCTCGTCTCTGTTTTTATCGTTCATATTAACCCTGATTATGTTTTCCGAACTCAAATGCGCGGCATATGAACCGTGCGAGGTTATATAAAAAGAATCGCCGTCCCTGATGCTTATGTTTCCCGACGTGGAATGTATGATATTTTCCTCAAACAGCATCCTGCCTATTTTTATGAATTCATTTAGTTTAAGCATTTTTTTCTCCTCAATATTAATCAGAATTTTGGGTTTCCCCGCTACGGATGATGTCAAGTGCGGGAAAAAGAATTTCCCCGCCGGGTATAACCTGCCCTTTTCTGAATGCCCCCGGCTCCGGCAATTTAATTTCAGCGGCGATATGCGAAGCCATTTCCGCGCATTTCACCGGCATAAAAGGAGAAAGAATGCCCGTGATAAATTCAAGGCAGCCCTCAAGCGTCAGCATAACGTCGTTCAGCCGGGGCGATTTCTCCTTGAAAAGAACCCATGGTTTTTTTTCTTCTATAAAACGGTTAGCCGCATCAACTAGTTCCCAGAGCGCATTCAACGCGCTGTGAAATTGAAGCTCGTCCATGAAAGATGAAAATTTTTGAAGCGCTTCTGTCTGCTTCTTGAAGATTTCCGCGTCGAAAGAACCGTCGGACGGAGTTTTTCCTCCGAAATATTTGGAAAGCATCACTTCCGTTCTTTTGAAAAGATTGCCCAGCGGATTCGCCAGATCCGCGGCATATCTTTCCTCTATTCTATCAATAGAAAAAGCCCCGTCTGCTCCGAAAGGCATTTCCCTGAGGAAAAAAAATCTTAGAATATCGGGCTCAAAATGTTTGCAAACCTCATAAGGGGTGACTATATTGCCCGTTGATTTTGACATTTTATCATTTTTGAGAGTCCACCACCCGTGGCCGTAAACTTTTTTAGGCAAAGGCAAATCCAGCGCCATAAGGAGAGCCGGAAAGATAACCGTGTGAAAATAATATATTTCTTTGCCCACAATGTGACAGTCGGCCGGCCAGAGTTTTCCGAAGCGCTCCATGTCATGCGGAAATCCCGCACCTGATAAATAATTTACAAGAGCGTCGAACCACACATAAATTGTTTTTGACGGATCTCCGGGAACGGAAATTCCCCATGTCACTTTTTCCCGCGTCACGCACAGATCTTTAAGGCCTCTTGTGACGGTGTCTATGGTTTTGTTGGCCAACTCGGAGGGTTTAAGGAAATCCGGATTCGCTTTATAGAAATTCAGCAGTTTTTCCCCGTAAGAGGACAGACGGAAAAAAAGCGCACTCTCGGCCTTTATTTCGTTTATCTTTTTTCCGCAGTCGGGACAATTGCCATTCGCGTCTTTAACCTGCTGTTCGGTAAAAAAAGTCTCACAGCTTACGCAATAAGGCCCCTGATAGTCAGCGCTGTAAATGTCACCCTGAGCAAGAAGTTTTTTAAACACTTCCTCCACCGCCTTTTTGTGGAAGTTATCCGTCGTCCGCACAAATCCGTCGTAAGAGATGTTCATAAAACTCCAGAGTTCCTTTGCCGCGGCCGCTCCGCGGTCAACCCACTCCTCGGGTTTAACCCCGGATTTTTCGGCGCTCCGGTATATCTTTTCTCCGTGCTCGTCCATGCCCGTGAGCATAAAGGTTTCCCTGCCTTTAAGCGCCTGCCATCTTTTCGCGGTGTCGGCGGCAACAGTGGAATAGGCGTGGCCTATGTGAAGTGGCGCGTTAGCGTAATATATCGGAGTTGTAATGTAATAAATTTTTTCACGCACTCCGGTCACTCCTTAATCTGGTGGCAGCAAAGCGTTTTGCCGCAGGGCCCTAAGGCTTTTTGAGACGCGCCGCGGGATACTTTTCCTCTGCATTTACCAAACAGCGTGCAGCAGAACGGCCGTCCGCATACGCCCAGCCCTCCTATAATTCTGGCGCATTCTATTGGCGATACCTGCGCCATCTGCACATGTGTGTGAAGACGGGAGTTAATGTCTTTTATCAGCGCCCTGAAATCCACTCTCGCATTCGCCGTATAATAGACGAATATCCTCCTCTTCTCAAAAGTGAAACAGACTTTTGCGAGTTTAAGCGGAGTTCCATGCACAGCGACAAGTTCATTTACGGTTTTAAACGCCGATTTTTCTTCAGCGTCGAGTTTTTTCAGTTTTTTAAGATCTTCTTCCGTCATCTTTTTAATCAGCGGCGGGATATTTTTCTGGGAATCCGAAGCAGACACGGGAGATGACAGGCACACAGCGGCTTCTTTCCCGTATTCGGTTTTAACCAACACATGGTCAAGCGGCGACGGTGCCACCTCACCGCACAAGTATAAACTTACACTCCTGTCCCTCAGAAGCATGGCTCTAATCGTGGCTAACATTATTTAAATTCCCCTGTTTTGTAAATGCTGCATCCGCGAAGGGGTGGCAGACCGAAGCGTTTCGTCCGCCGGCGAAGAAACCGTCGTGCGCGTGCGGGGTCTGACGGGGTATTTGTTCTCTCATAAAAATGACGGGATACCCTTAAACAGCAGCCGTGAAAGCACGACGTTCGGCATTCTCTGTTTTTTCAGCATGCCGCAGCACGTGTGCAGGTATTCAATCTCATATGATAACCTTTCCGAGGGATTTTTTTTCATGACGGCCGCGCCCTTATGCATAAGAGCTTCTATAAAAGCATGCGTTTTTTCGCGCTTAACGGCGGCGGCGGTTTTGTTTTTTTTCGCGGGCACCTCCTGAAATTTTTTTAATGCCCCGAAAAGTTCCTTCCAGCGGCTCGTATCCCTAAATAGCGCAAGGGCGGTCGCTAACGCCAGGTCCGAATCCGTCATTTCAACCACAGCGGATTCAGGAGGAAAACGAAGTATCTGCGCTCTTGAACGTATCGTCGGCAGAAGAGAATGAAGAGATGATGTGATTAGAATTATTACGCAATTTTCAGGAGGCTCTTCCAGAATTTTAAGAAGGCTGTTTTCCGCATCAACTGACAGCAGTTCGCTCTCACGTATAACGGCTATTTTGAAAACCCCCGGCGCGCTTTTTCTCGTCATAAAATGTATCAGATATTTGCACGGGTCAATTCCCAGTGATTTATCCGACGTTATAAGCAGAAAGTCAGGATTGGATTTCCTCTCGCGCATTAAACAGAGACGGCATGAAGATTCGGTTCCACAGTCTTTTTTCTTGCTGCAGAAAAGCGTGACCGGATTCGGATTAAGGCAACTCCCGCAGCGTCCGCAGGCGCTGTCAGAAGATGCTTTGCAATTCAGAATTCTGGCAAACTCAAGGGCCGTTTGATATTTTATGTCCCTGTCCGGCCCCGCGAATATATACGCTCCCGCGACAGTGCCGGATTGAACCGCTCCGGAGAGAGTTTTAACTACGCTTGACGGACAACTTATTTTTTCAAACACTTTTCAACAATCCTGAGTATTCTGCGATGCACCTGATTTTGGGTTCCCGCCCCATCAACAGTTTTCACCCGCTTTTTGTTAAGCGCGCAAATACGTTTGTATCCTTGCTCAACCCGTTTGTGGAAAGACGCTTTTTCAAGCTCAAGCCGGTCTTTCTTTCCTTTTATTCTGCCGAGAGATTTCTTAGAAGAAAATTTCATGTATATTGTTACATCGGGTTTTAATCCGCCAGTCGCGACAGTGTCTATGAGTTTAACGTCTTTCATATTCAGGCCTCTTCCGTAACCCTGATAAGCTATTGTTGCGTCGGAATATCTTTCGCAAATGACAATTTTCCCCTCGTCCAGAGCTGGTTTTATCACTTCGGCCGTGTGGCCGGCGCGGGAAGCCTCGTAAAGCAAAAGTTCCGCAAGCGGAAAAACTTTGTGATCAGGATCCAGAAGAAGTTTGCGGAGATGCTCGCAGAAAAGAGAACCGCCCGGTTCTCTTGTCCGGATAACCTTATACCCCTTTTTCACAAGAGCCGCCGAAAGTAGCCCGGCCTGAGTTGATTTGCCGCAGCCGTCACCGCCTTCGAAAGTTATAAACACACCTTTTTTCATCTGGTGATTTATAACAAATTTGAACGGATTAATAAAGTATCCTCAAAAGTGTTCCAGCATTTTGAATTCCGCTTCAATGCCGTTGCGGACGGCAAAACTCTCTATAAAATCTCTGTACACAATCAGTTTGCTGTCATTTTTTATATCCTGATGAAAAAAAGTGAGTTTTTCAAAAGCGTATTTTTTGTACTGCCCGTCAATTTTCCTGCTCATAATCTCAAAATCACCTCGCAAAAGCAGTTTGTCATAATAAGGGATAGGCTCGTCAGCTTCAAGCAGTCCGTACTTGCCGGAAAAAATAAGAAATCCGTTTCCCGAAATCAGCGCCTGCTTGTAAACATATTCTATGTGCGGCGCGAGATAACGTTTCAGGGCCGGGAGCATTCCCTCTTCGCGCGATTTTTCCTTTGAGCAGTGCGTTATAAAATAATGCGGATTCATTTACTTTAACACTTCGCCCGGATTATTGAGTTTGTCCTGCAGTTTGCCGTAAAAACGGCCGCTGTGGAGGCCGTCAACCAGCGCGTGATGGGCCTGGAGCGACACCGGCATTAAAATATTTCCGGCACTTTTATAAAATTTCCCCCATGATATTCTCGGCACGGAATCCGCCGGATGCATATGTATGGGATGCGTTATATTCGTAAATGAAACCCAGGGGATAGAAGTGATGTAAAGAAGGTCGTCACGGTTTTCGGGATTATCTATAGCCGGATTTTTTACCGTGTTTTCCATGGCCTTCACTATCCTTTGATTGAATTCGGCGAAACTTTCCGTATATTCAACGAAACAATAGCTGAAAATTTCATTTTCCATAAGCATTGTGAAAGACGGATGGACAGCGTCGTGCTCCACAACTTTTTTGCCGCGTATTCTCTGCCTGAGTTCTGGCACTTCGTTAGCGGCGGATGATACCATATGCAGAACCGCTTTAAAAAAAGATATGCCGTTTGTCTTAACATAGCCGCAAAGAGCCGCCACGTCAACATCAGCGCAGAGGGCGAAATGCGGATAATCCATGGCGCTGAAAAATTCAAAATGTTTTTTTCTCTTCCACTTATCAATGTCTATGCTCTTCATATTTTTTCCTCCGCCACGAAAATTAAATCATATTAGGAAATTCATTGCAATGGAAAAAAGAATGAAAAAAGGGGACGTCCTTAATATTCTCACTTGCGGCAACGTGCGCTTTTGTGATACAATCCGCCCTATGAGCAAAAAAGAACTGCAGCTTATCCGTTCTCTGAAAAACAAGAAGGAAAGAAATGAACACGGGCTTTTTGTCGTTGAAGGCGTAAAAGCGGTAAAAGAGCTTCTCGCTTCGCATATTAAGGTGCATTCCGTTTACGCGGTTAAAAAATTTGAGGGTATAGAATCGCCGGCGGTTTTAGTGACCGACGGAGAATTCGCGAAAATAAGTTCCATGAAAAGCCCGCAGGGCATTCTCGCCTGCGCGCGCAAACCATCATATACTCTCACCATCGCGGAATTGCGAAATGAACTGACTCTTGCGCTCTGCGGCATAAGAGATCCCGGCAATATGGGCTCCATCGTCCGCACAGCAGACTGGTTCGGTATAAAAAATATTATTTGTTCGGAAGACACATGCGATATTTACAATCCCAAGGCCATTGCCGCCGCCATGGGCTCCGCTTTCAAGGTGAAAACCCATTACATTAATCTGGAAAATTTTCTTTCGCAGGCCCAAACCGCCAAAATACCGATTTATGCCTCCGTTATAGACGGGGAAAATATATATCATTCCAAATTATCTGAGTACGGCATTATACTTATAGGAAACGAATCAAGGGGCGTGCCCGGCGGGAACTCCGGCGCAGCCGATATAAAAATATCCATACCCCGTTTCGGTTCCGCCGAATCCCTCAACGCGGCGCTCGCCTGCGCCGTGCTCTGCGCGGAATTCCGACGCAGATAAAGAGTAAGCCGCCGCGAAACGCTTTGCGCTCTGTTCATTAAATTACTACACTTTTGAATATGAAAATTTTTATAAAAATATCCGCGGCCGCGCTTTTGTTATTTTTTTCCCCTTTAAGCGCCGCACCCGCTAACACCGCGTCTAAAAAACTTCTCACCGTCACCATTATTGATGTCGGACAGGGAGACTGTTTGTTCATACAGCTTCCCGGAGGAAAAACGGTGCTGGTTGACGCCGGAAGCGGGGGCGTAGGATGGAACCTCTTTGACGCCGGCACAACGATTGTCGTTCCTTTTCTAAAAAAAATGGGCATAAAATACATAGACTATATCGTTATGACCCATGCTCACAGCGATCACATCGGCGGCATCAGGGCTGTTGTCAAGAATTTTGATGTCGGCACACTTGTAGATTCGGGATTTCCGGCGGCCGAAGAGGATTACGAACTAATAATGAGAATCGCCGAAAAAAAAGATGTCAAGCTAATAGAAGTCCATGCCGGCGATGTGCTGAACTGGGATAAAGACTGCGAAATTAAAGTTTTGAGCCCCCCGAAAAATTACATAATGGGCGGCGGCTCTCCTCAAAACGAAAACTCCGTGGTTTTCAAGCTGACTTACAAAGACGTTTCGTTTCTCTTTACCGGCGACGCCGAAAAAGAAGCGGGTAAAAAACTGGTCAGAGCCTTTAAGGATGACCTTCTCTGCACTTTTTTAAAGGTCTCCCATCACGGTTCCAACAACTCTCTCACACACAACTGGTTTCTGGACTGGGCTCAGCCGATAGTGTCTATTATCTGCGTCGGACAAAACACATGGGGCCATCCCGAAAGAAGCGTCATGACAAAATTAGCCAATTACGGTTCCGTTGTTTATA
>VMTI01000287.1 GCA_013791675.1 bacterium
GGTAGTGTAAAATATGTTGTGTGAATTTGAAAAAGAAGAAAAAAAGGTGCATACTTCCAAAAACTTTGGAAAAGAAGAAGGAGGCATGCACCATGAAAAGTGTTATTAAGGTAACTGATGTTAATGTACCAGAAACGATGGAAACATTCAAGGCCATTTTGGCGGAACCTGAGAAAATGTTCGAGATGTTGGGCGTAGATTTCAGCAGAGCGGCTGAACGGGCGGTAACTGAATTGATAAAGTTGGAGCTTACGGATTTTTTGGGCAGAGAGAAATATGAGAGAAAAACCGGCAAAGATAAAAATTACCGTAATGGGAGTTATAAGCGGACATATACGGTAAAAAATCTTGGAACACTTAACTTTGAAGTAAAAAGAGATCGCCGGGGTAAATTCAATTCAAAGTTAATAAAGCGTTATGACCGTTATGATCCGGCGTTAGCCGGTGATATGCTCGCGATGTTTTTAGGCGGAATGTCGACCCGGAATATAAACATGTTTTCATCACAGTTACTGGGTAGAAAAATATCCGCCGCGGAAGTATCAAATGTGAACAAAGAAATAAACGGAGCGATCGAATTGTGGCGAACCCGCCCGCTTAACGGCATACAAATAAAATACATGATTACAGACGGAGTTAATTTTACTATGCGTGTCGGTCATCATATTGAAAAAGTACCGATGCTTATAGTTATCGGCGTAACGTACGATAACAAAAGGCTGTTTCTAAATATTCAGCAGGGCGATAAGGAAAAGGCTTCAACCTGGCGGGAAATGTTTCGTGATATGAAAGATGTAAGAGGGCTTAATAAAGATGATATTCAACTTGGTATTATGGACGGACTCACAGGACTTGAAAAAGTGTTTGGGGAAGAATTCCCGAATGCAAAGACACAACGCTGTACGGTGCATGTGGCAAGAAATGTTCTCGCGAAGGTTCCCTGTTCTTTGAAAGAAGAAACCAGCGACAAATTGAGAGACATTTTTTATGCTCCCGATAAAAAAGCAGCTGTTGCCAATTACAAAACATTTGTCGAGGAATATCAGGATATTATTCCGAGCGCGGTAAATTGTCTTGGCCGCAGTATAAAAAGCTGTCTCACCTTTTTTTCGTTTCCGGAGCATGAATGGATAAGCCTTCGCACAACAAATGCGATTGAAAGAGTGAATAAAGAATTTAAACGGCGAACCAAGCCAATGGAAATTCTCGCCGGCGAGAAGTCGGCATATTTATTGTTATGTTTTGTTGCTTGTAAAATGGAGTTGGGTTGGAAGTGTATGCCTTTCGGGAATAAATCTAATCTTCCCGTGCTTGCTCAATTTACACAAAATGCTTGACACTACCCAAAAATACGCCTTATCAGAATTTAGATAGTAGATGGGATTAGTATGAAATTGGAAATTTTATATTCTGCTTTTGCGGAAAGATAAAATTAGAGAAAGGATATTGCTAAAAGGAGTAAGTGTGAGCAAGTTATTAAACAGTTTGAAGGAAGATTTGATAAAGAAATATAATGTCAATGGGCCATATTATACGAGTTATCCTATTCTATCAGAATGGTCTGAACAGTTTGCTGATAATGATTACAAAAACGGTTTAACTGCCCTGTGTTCAGGAAAACAAGAACTTCCGCTGTTCCTTTATATTCATTTCCCCTTCTGTGCAAAACAATGCTACTACTGCATTTGCAATTCAACAATAACTTACAATCACTCCACCACACGAAATTTTTTAACACATTTATCTCGCGAGATAGATATGTTCTATGATTTCTTCAAAAAGCGTTCTTTTATTCCAAAAGTCAAAATGGTTCATATCGGGGGAGGTACGCCTAATTTAATGAATGAGGAAGAGTTTGAATTTCTTTTAAAACAGATTCGGAAATTAGTGAATTTGAAAGACTTGAACGAATTTGCGATGGAAATAGATCCGAGAACGGTTAATAAGCAAAAATTAAAATATTATTCTGATAAGGGGGTTAATAGAATATCCTTTGGAATTCAGGATTTTGACACTTATGTTCAGAAAGCTATCAATAGAACACAGTCGTTTGAGATGGTTGATCAATTGCTTTCTCCTGAAATTAGGAAACATTTTAAAAGCATTAATTTTGATATTTTGTATGGATTACCTTTGCAGAGCAGAGAAACTTTTAGAAAAACGATAGAAAATGTGAAAAAATTATCCCCTGATAGAATCACTTTATTGAAATATGCACATGTGCCGGAGCGCATAAAACATCAAAGGTTAATAAAAAAAGAGGATATTCCTAATTATATTGATAGCACGCTGATGTTTGTTGAATCAATAGACAGTCTTGTAAGTGCAGGATACGAATATATAGGAATAGACCATTTTGCCAAGTCTTCTGATAGCTTAGCGCGGGCAAATAAAAATAAGACACTTTGGCGAAACTTTTTGGGGGTCAGTCCGGGAGGAATGCACAATACAATAGGAATAGGTGTTACCAGTACGAGCAGCGTTAATGATTATTATGCCCAGAATGTTTACTCGGTAGAAGAATACTATCAATCTATAAAAAAGAATGTATTCCCCATATTTCGCGGTTTTAAATTAAGTACGGATGATTTAATTAGACGTGAGATCATACATAGTATTATTTGTAATTATTGCCTTGATTTTGCTGATATAGAAAGGAAATATAAAATAAAATTTAAAGAATACTTCAGAAAGGAAATGAATCTGCTTAAGTATTTAGAGGAGGATAATATGATAAAGGTGTATAAAGCATCGTTCAAAGTAACTTCATTAGGGAGAATTTTTATCAGGCATATTTGTAAAGTTTTTGATAAATTTACAAGAAATAAAAAATGCAAGGTATTCGGACCATGAAATCAGGATTAAGCGGAAAAAAAGTAATCATTACCGGGGCATCAAGGGGGCTTGGTTCTGTTTGCGCAATGGCCTTAGCGGCTCATGGCGCCAGCCTTGTATTAATGGCGCGCACGGAAAAAAAACTTGAGGAAGTACGGATGTCTTGTCAAAATCCGGAGAAGCACTTAACAATAGGCGTAGATTTGACTAATACAGAACAACTCCGTAAAGCAATAGGGCGAGCAACGGAGTTTTTAGGAGAGATTGATGTTGTTCTGCATGTTGCGGGCGGTGGGCTTGGATTGCGGGAGCCGTTATTGAGTTCGGGTGATTTGATAAAGCTCTTTACTCTTAATGTGGCGGTTGCTGCCGAAATAAATAGAATTGTTCTTCCAGGAATGATTAAAAGAAAATCCGGCAATCTTGTTCATGTTGCTTCAATCGCCTCGGGCGAAGCCACGGCGTCCGTCGGCTATAACACGGCGAAGGCGGCATTGGCGGCGTATGTTAAATCGCTTGGAAGGGAGATAGCCGGTTATGGAGTGGTAGCGACAGGTATATTACCCGGCGGTTTTTATGCTCCGGAAAATTCATGGGAAAGACTTAAGGCGCAAAAACCCAAAGTGGTGGAGAATTTTATTAAAGAGCGGCTTCCTCGCGGCTTTTTGGGAAGGGCGGAAGAACTTATTCCGATGATACTTTTATTATGTTCGGATGCGGCTTCCATGATGGGAGGTTGTCTGGTTCCTATAGATGCCGGCGAGGGAAAAGCATACACAGTAAATGACTGAATCAAATTTACAAGAGCGACGATTTGATAATCTAAAACTGGCTGAATATTCTTCGCTGTTGCGTAGAAAATACGCATTGAATAATAAAGTATTGTTAATACAAACTCCCCAATTTATGCCGGATGCTTTTAATCGCAAGGTAGCTCAACAGCGCGGATGCTATGCCTACCCGCCCGCAGGGCTGCAGTGTATAGCCAATGCTTTATCCGATAGAGATTTGGAGATAGATATCCTTGATTTAAATTATCATGTATTAAAGAGCGTTGTAAATGAAGAAAATTTTGATGATATAAAAGGCACAGGCATTTTAGACGAGTATCTTAACAGGCATAATCCTTCTATTATAGGAGTTACGTGCCTCACTATTTATGGTGACATATTTGAAGATACTCATCCTCTCACCTGTCTTTTAAAACATTTGCGCAAGAGAGATAAATCAATAATTATAGCGGGCGGGCCTATTGCCACAAACGAATATGAAAACTATTTAAAGAAAGATTTGTGTCATTTTGTAATAGAAGGAGAAGGTGAAAATAAAATAAAATTTCTCTTTGACTATTTATTCGAGGGCGGTAGCGATTATAATTCGCTAAGGGGTATTTATTTTAAAGATAAAGGGAATATTAAAGAGACAAGCGGCAGAAAAGATAATGTCGCGCTTAAAGGGAATCTGATAAATACATATAAAAAATTGCCGATTGAAGATTATAGCAGTGTGGGGTCTTTGAATCCTTTCTCAAGAATGGCCGGCCTGGATAAAAGATTTGCGGGAATACAGTTGAATCGCGGCTGCCGCGCAAATTGCAAGTTCTGCGGCGTTGCGGAGTTTATGGGCAAAGGGCTCAGGCAATATCCTGTCCATGATTTACTGGAAGAAATACATTATCTGGTCAAAGAAAGAGGCGTCAGGCATTTTGAAATTCTTGATGATGATTTCTTAGGTTACGGGGAATTTCTGAAAGCTCTTATAACACTTTTAAAAGATATGAAGGAACTTAATAAAAAATACGGAATCAGCTGGTCAGCGGGCAACGGTTTGATTGCGGCGTCTTTGACGGAGGATTTGCTGGGTTTAATGCGGGATTCGGGCTGTATAGGATTTAGAATAGGAATTGAATCCGGCAATGGTAATATGCTCAAAAAAATGAGAAAGCCCGTTACTCTGTCAGTGTTAAGAAAAACAGGAAAGAAGCTGCGGAAATTTCCTGAAATATTCGTGGCCGGAAATTACATTATGGGTTTGCTTGGGGAAGAAACTTTCGGAGAGATGCTGGACACTTTCAAATTTTCGGCAGAAATGAATTTAGACTGGACGGCGTTTACCACATTCCAGTTTACGAGCAAGGCTACTATGGCTGCGGAACATTTAAAGCCGGTGGATAATTCGGCTACGGATTTTATTCCGGCTAAAGATACCGCCGGCCGGGAAATATTGGAAACTGAAGGAATTGTTTCGGGCCCGGCGATATTTAATATGCCGAAAAGCTCAGTGCCTTCTCATGAACAAATTAAGCAGATATGGTTTACCTTTAATCTGGTTGCCAATTATATAAACAATAAAAATCTTAAACCGGGCGGCATGCCTGAGAAATTCATATCATGGGTGGAAGCGGTGAGGGTTGTTTACCCGGAGAATCCGTATATGCCTTTATTTACAGGCATTGGCTGTGTATTACTCGGCCGTCAAGAGTTGGCAAACAAGTACCTTGAAAAGACAAAAGAGAATCTAAGGGTATCAGAATACTGGAGAAAACGTTTCTCTCAATTCGGCTTAACCGATTTAATAAACAGGTTTCCTCAAAACGATGAAAAAGCGCAGGAAGTTTTAGAGCCCCTGCGGCAAAGATATGCGCAATGGTTTTAATGAAAGGAGGATTTTGATGAGAGAGTTTAATGTTTTGGGTGATTATCCCCAGCCAAAAACGCCGCGTTATGTCGGATCGAACATCAGGACTATTAAGAGCAGAATCATAGCATCTTATCGGGATGAAAAATATTATGACGGCGACCGTAATAATGGATATGGCGGGTTTAATTATGACGGGCGGTGGAAGAAGGTCGCGAAATTAATGATTAAAGAGTACGGATTAACCGACAAATCCGCCTTGCTGCAGATTGGGTGTGAGAAAGGATTTTTATTACACGATTTTCACGATATTTATCAGGGTATGACAATCAGGGGTACCGAGATATCTGATTATGCGATTTCTCATTCTATGCCTTCTATTAAGGGAAATATAGTAAAGGCAGATTTTCAAAAACTCCCTTTTGAAAATAGAGAGTTTGATTTTGTTATGGCGATAGGTGTGGTGTATACACTGAATTTAAGAGACGCCATTTCCTGCTTAAAAGAAATTCAGCGCGTGGGAAAAGGTAAAAGTTTTATAACCTTGGGAGCATATAGAAATGAATTGGGCGCAAAACTTTTTAAAAGTTGGTCGGTATTAGGTTCCACTATTCTCCATGTGGACGACTGGGTTGAGGTTTTAAAGGAAGCAGGTTATACGGGAGATTATCACTTTGCTACTGCGGAAACATTAAATTTGGTATGGAGAGATACGTGAAGAAAAACGTAGTGATAATAGGGTTGTATTTACCTGGCATTTATCCTAAGGGCGATGATTCTGTTGTTGTAAATTTATTAGCCCCGGCCGTGCTTAAGGCTACTGCAGATGCGGATTCTGAGATATCGGCTCAATATGAGATAAAAATTTTAAGTTTTCCTACTACTATAGATTCGGAAAAACTGGCCCAAGTAATTTGTGCACAAGACCCTTTTATCATAGCCTATTCTGTATATATATGGAATTATTACCATGTAAGTGAAAACGTCAGGTGTGTAAAGAAAATTCGGCCAGAAGCAAAGATCGTTTTTGGCGGTCCACAGGTTGCATATACTTCAGTAAAGGTTTTAGAAGAAAATCCAGAGGTTGATATTGTTGTTTGCGGGAGCGGTGAAACTCGATTTAAGCTTCTTTTAAAAAGCGGACTGAGACTAGGTGAACTTTCTAAAATTCCATCCATCACCTACCGGGACAAGGATAAAAAAATTGTGTCAACAGAAGGTGTTATTTCTGAAGACCTGTCGCAAATACCATCGCTTTATCAGTCTAAAATAATTGATTTGAATGACGGTTCTCGGCATACTGTCTTCCTGGAAACCTTCCGTAGTTGCCCATTCAAATGTGGTTATTGTGCATGGGGGAACGGGGACAGTAATATCCGGCTATTCCCAATTGAACAAATTCTGAAAGATATAGAGATTATTTATAATAATCCTAACGTAGAGGCTGTTATTGTTGTCGATGCCTGTATTTACTATCAATCACGTGAACGGGTAAAAAAAATTATTGATAAAATCGCCTCATGCTCAAGAAAAATTCCAACTGTGTTTACTTTAGACATTCATCTTCTGGATGAACAGTTGATTGAATATCTCAGTAAAATTGAGCTTGGAGATGTCTGGTGTTTTGGATTGCAGTCGGTTAATCCTTCGGCTATTAAGTTAATGGGAAGAAAAACAGATAGGAAAATATTCATAAAGAAAACAGAGCTTTTACGCAGGGTGAAGCCGTCTGCTGAGACAAGTTTTAACATAATTTATGGATTACCAGGTGATAATTACGCAGCATTCAGGGAGACAATTGATTTTGCCTTGAGCTTAAGACCAATTAAATTGCAAATATATCCCCTTCTTCTTCTTCCAGGGTCGCCTTTTTGGTACAACAGAGTCGAGTACGGGTTCAAGTACGATGATAATCCCCCTTATATGGTGTATTCAAACAGGCATTATTCTGAGGAAGATATGGAGAAAACCCTTCATTTTTCTTTATGGTATTTAGCAATTACTTATTTTCCTGCAATTAGAGATGCTATTTTTTCCATTCCGGACTGTAATCCAAAATTTAGTCGGGTTGATTTGATAGATCAGTTTATTGAAAATATGAAAGAAAAAATAGATCCGATTACGGATTTAAGAAACAAATTTGTTAACACAATCGAAAATTTTAATGCAATACGCAGGCAGGTTTTTAACTTTCTATTTGAACCAGAAAACTGTCTGTATGCATATAAGTCAATGTTGAAGTTGTTGGACTCTTGTGGAGTCCAACAACTTTCTGAAAATATATTAATTGGGATTGATTATTATACGGCACTAACCAAAGAACCTGACGAACACGAGCAGAAAGATGCCTTCTTTGTTCAGAAGTATGGCAAGAAAAAAATTGAGTATGTTAAAAGTACATGGGTCAGACCTTTCAAATTTTTAAAAGGAGAAGATGCGTGAAAAAAATACGTGTAGCAATAGTAGGAATATATTTACCGGGGATATACCCGCGCGGAGATAATTCTGTTGTAGCAGATTTATTGGCTCCGGCGTTTCTTAAGGCAGCAGCAGATGCTGACCCCGAGATTTCCCAAAAATATGAAATTAATATATTAAATTTGCCTGCCTCTTTGTCCGGCGAGCAAATAGCTTTAAAAATTTTGGATGTAAATCCGGCCATTATAGCGTATTCAGTTTACATTTGGAATTATAATTTAGTATACGAGAGTTCAAGGCTTATATATGAATCCCAACGCTCGTTACCCATAATCTGGGGCGGCCCTCAAGTATCATACAATTCGTTTGAAATGATGAAAGCAAATCCACAGGTTAAAATGATTGTCTGTGGAAGCGGAGAGACGCGATTTAAACTGTTATTAAAGACTAACCTGCAATTAGAGAGACTTGTTCAGATTCCCGGTATTACATATAGGGATAATCAGGGGAACATCAAACAGACAGAAGGGAGTATTTTTGAAGACTTGTCCAAAATACCATCTCCTTATCAGACCAAAACAATTGATTTGGAGGATAACCGTCGGCATTGCGTTTTTATTGAAACAGCCAGAGGTTGTCTCTTCAAATGTGGGTACTGTATGGCGAAGGGTGAACAGGAGAAGGGGCTTAATCTTTTTCCTATCGAGCAGATTTTGAGGGATATTGAAATAATTTATAATCGACCAAATGTTGCTGAAGTTGTATTTACCGATTCCTGTATCCTTTATAATCGAGATCGAGCTAAGCTGATTATAGAAAAGATATTATCTTGCTCGAGAAAGATTCCAACAGTCTTTACACTTGATATTGCTTTTTTAGATGAAGAAATGGTAAAGGAGCTTAGTAAACTTCAGCTTTCACATCAGCAGTTTTTTTTCGGTATGCAAAGTACTAATAAACGGACGCTTCAGCTAATGAACAGACGGATTGATACGGATATCTTTATAAAAAAAGTCGCATTACTTAGAAAAATAAATCCTGCTACTGAGATTAGTTTTGATTTGATATATGGATTACCAGGAGACAATTTTGAGATTTTTAAGGAAACAATCGAGTTTGCCCTAATGCTATCGCCTATTAAATTAAATTTTTCTCCTCTCCTTCTTCTTCCGGGATCTCCCTTCTGGGAAAAAAGGGAAGAGTATGGATTTGTATTCGAGGATAAGCCGCCACATCAGGTCTTCTATAATAAATATTTTTCTATAGAAGACATGGAAAAGGCACGGACCTTAGTTTTGAAGGTAATATTGGTCATGTATTTCCCTGCTATTAGGGAAATAATTTATAAGATTTCTGACCAAAACGCCATATATAGAAGATTGGAGTTAATTCAAAGGCTAATTGAAATATTTGAAAATACCGCCAATTTTTCTATAGATGGTACAGATAAAACAGCTCAACAGCAAGATTTTATCAAGTCAAATAATATGGTTAAAAAAAGGATTATGGATCAAGTTGCCCAGCCGGAAAATTGCTTATATGCCTACAGAGCAACTCTACAACTATTGAAAGAAGTGAATATGGAACATTTGGCTGAAGATATTTTGTTGGGCATGGATTATTATAAAACTCTTTGTTCTGGAAATGTAGGGAGAGGGGAAGATATAATTTCCCAAAAATATAATTCTAAACAGATAAAGTGGATTAAACTTAATTGGGTTGTTTCTAAAAGTGAGTAGAAGAGATAAAAATAAAAATTCCCCTGAGGTTGTTGTAATATTACCTTATAGGGGAAATAGGGTACTTATGCAGTTAAGAGATTTTAAATCTGATATTGTTTTTCCGGGGCAATGGGGCTTTTTTGGCGGTTCTATAGAGAATGGAGAAAAACCAAAGGAAGCTGCATGGAGAGAATTGTTTGAAGAAATAAGTTATAAACCGGATACTTTACATAAATTGGATACGGCAATAATTCCTGAAATAGACAAGATTATTTTACATTCTTTTTTTTGCCCTTTAACAACTTCTGTTGAAGAATTAGTGTTAAATGAAGGTCTTGATTTTGGGCTTTTTACACTTGAGGAGATTATGACAAAGAAATTATTTTCCCAAAAGATGGGCCGTTTTTTCCCTGTAGTGCCTGTTGATCATATTGTGATTACAATTAAAAAACTTTTCAATCATCTCAAAGAAAATGAATAACCCAACACTTTCTGCGTATATGGCAAATTATAATCATGCGCAATATGTTGGTGAAGCACTTGAATCTATAGTATCTCAGTCATTTAGACCCATGGAGCTTATTATGGTTGATGATGCTTCAACGGATAATAGTGTTGAGATTATAGAAAAATTTGTTAGAAAGTATTCTTTCGTACATTTAATCCGCAATAAAAAAAATATAGGTTCTTTTTTATCGACAATCCTGGCGTTAAATAGTACTTCCGGTGAATATGTAATTGGTTTGGCATCTGATGATAAGTTTTTGCCAAATTTGTTTGAGAAGCAGATGAATATTCTTACCCAATATCCGAAAGCGGGGATGTGTTGTACGGATACGAGAACAATATGGGAACATTCAGGTGTGGTTATAGAGAACAAACGAGGTTTTAGTAATGTTCCCTGTTACATCTCACCTGAAGAAATGGTTAAAATTATGAAGAAAAAGATTGTGTATATATCGGGTTTTGCAGCTATGATAAAACGTTCTGTGCTGATTGAAATTGGGACAAACAGGGAGTTGAAGTGGAGCAGTGATCGGTTTTACGCTCTTGTGATTGCATTAAGATATGGTTTTTGTTATGTGCCTGAACCTTTAGCTCTTTATCGTCAGCAATTGGAATCTTATGGAACATCAGGGCTTAAAGATAAAAATGGAAATAAAAAAGTTATTGAAAATATTTTAGAACTTTTGAAGAAACCACAATACAATGATGTCCTGTCGAAATTTAAAAGATCCTGCGCTCTGGCGAGCCTGGGTATGTCAATGTTTCGGGTTTTGATTCTCAGCCCGAAGCACTGGGATTATTTATCGTTTAATCTGGCGAGGCTGATTTTATGGGATGAATTGAAAAATACAATTAGCCCATATATTCCGTTTATTATCAAAAAAACATATCGCTTGTTGATAAAAAATATATGAACGGGTACTCGCCTTTTCGCTCAGTCATCAAAGGGGCGGGTTTTGTTTTTGCCGGCAATTTTATTCTCTACGTAATAGGTTTTTGCTATCACATACCGGTTGTAAGGATTTTAGGCCCTGAGAAATACGGCTTATGGCAGCTCGTTTACACAATTGTCACAACTATAGGGCCGCTCTCTCTTCTTGGTTTGGGTTCCGGGGTTTTGTTCTATTATTCGCACGCTCAGGCAGAGGGGAAAGATGCGGTAGAAATTTTATCGGTGGCGCTGAGGATATTGCTCATATCAACGGTGTCAGCCGTTATCATAGCTCAGGTTGTCAATTTTTACTACATAGAAAAAGTATATCACTACGAAGGCATTAAAACTCTGCTTTTTATTTTTACATTCGCTATACCGTTTCTGGCGGTGGAAAGAATGGGCGAAAGTATTTTCAAGGCGGCGGGGAACGCGAGGATGCCTTATCAGGTGAAAATTTTCCAGGACAGTCTCAAGCTCGTCGTTATTCCTGTTGTTTTATGGATGACGACGGGGAATTTGAAGGCAATGGCGTCCTTAACGCTGTTAAGCTTTATTGCGGCGGCTGTTTATGAGGGAGCGCTGATAAATAAACATGTTGCTCCGATTAAAGAAATCATCATCCATAGCGGAAAGAAATACGCGGGAAGGTTGCTCGGCTATTCGTGGCCGCTTTTAGTGGTGGACTATGTGCAGATTTTAGGTAAAAAAATAGATATTTTTTTTATAGGATATTTTTTGAATTCCAGTGCTGTTGGCATATATACGCCTGCCGTGATTTTGTCAAACCTGCTGTGGATTGTTCCGCAGGCGATAACTTACCTTCTTTTCCCAGCGCTGAACAGACTGAATTACGAGGGAAAAAGCGAAGAATTTGTCAGCGTCTCCGAAAGAGTTTTCAAATATATGATTTATTTGAATATGCCGGCGCTTTGCTTTGTTGCTGTATTTTCAGGAAATATTTTGAAATTTTTGTATGGAGCGCAATTTAGCGCGGGTTATTTGGCGCTGATAATATTATCAGCTTCTATGGCTCTTCAGATATTTTACCCGATATCGTATTATGTTTTAGGCATTAACAAGAAAACCAGATTAGTAATGGCAATTAACATTGCAGGTATGCTCTCAAATGTCATAGCAAATTATTTTATGATACCCGTTTATGGGATAACAGGCGCTGCTGCGACGACTTTTGCGAGTTCAATGTTAATGGGGGTGCTGGCAATAATTGCCGCTGTCAAACTGCAAGGGAAATTCATATTTCCGTGGAGAGCGATAGGAATTGTGCTTTTGAGCGGGGCTGTTTTGCTGTTTGTGTGGTTTTGCAGAGAGAGAACTCTTTTGTTCAATCTTATGCTTTTTACCGGCTATTTTATTTTGATAGGAATGCACGGATTATTGTTTGAGAAAGAAGAAATAAAAAAGGGTATCGCTTTTATCAGAAACAAAATAGCGATATAAAATAAAAAAAACGATGTATTGTAGAACAGGCGATTTGATAAAACAATATATTTTTTTATGCAGCTTTTGGGCGCGCGAGAAAAAACTTCGGGGAGGTGTTTAAAATGTATGAATGCATATTAGTTAATCCAATGTCCATATATTACTCAAAGGCGGAAAGAACGAATCTGACCCACTATGCGGGGCTTATGTCAATAGCGAGTGTGCTGGATAAAAACAATTGTCAAACCCACGTTCTTGATATGGTAATAGAGGATAGCCCCGAGGATGCATTGCGGCGGTGTATCGGCGAATTTCGGGAAAAGGTTCTTATAATAGGTTTTTCTGTTATGACTTCTCAGCTGCCGCACGCTGTAGAACTGAGCAGATTCTTAAAGACCGATTATCCGGGGATACGGATAATATGGGGAGGAGTTCACCCCACACTCTTTCCGGAGGAAGTATTAAAGATGGGTTTGGTTGATTTTGTCTGTATCGGTGAGGGCGAATACACTTTACTGGAATTGATTTCTGCGCTGAAGTCCGAAAGCGATTTTCGGAATATAAACGGTTTGGGCTTCTTAAGAGATGGTAATATTATTTGCAATGAATCGCGAAAGTCCCATAGTTTGGATGATTTGCCTTATTTTAATTACGACTTGACCGATTATGCCGGATTTATGCATAAAATTGTGAGCCGAGGCGACAGCAGGTCGGATAGGGTCAGGTATGGAGTGGTTCTCACGGGAGTGGGCTGTCCGTATAGATGCACGTTCTGCATAAACTCGAACAAAAAACTGTATTTCGGAAAATACAGGCTGAAGTCGGCGAAACGCATTCTTGACGAAATAGAATTTTTAATAAAAAGGCATCAGATAAATTATTTTGACTTTTCCGACGATAATTTTTTTATAAAGAAGGATAACGTTTGTGAATTTATTTCAGGAATAAAAGAAAGAAAACTTAAATTTAAATGGTTTACAAATATACGGGCAAATTATATATCTGCGAAATATATTAATATGGATATGCTTAATGAACTTGAAAATGCCGGATGTTACAGATTGGCAATTGGAGCAGAATCGGGTTCGCAGAGAATTCTAAATGAATTAAAGAAAGACATTACAACAGAGGATATTATCAGGTCTGCGCGGATGCTGAGCAATGTGAATATAGGCGTTACATATTCATTTATGATGGGGATTCCCGGAGAAACAAAAAAGGATATACGGCTGACATTGGATTTGATACAACAGTTGAAAAAGCTGAAGAAAGACATAGCTTTTATCGGCCCACAAATCTTCCGTCCATATCCGGGCGGGGAGCTTTATGAAGAATGTGTATGTAAGTATAACTATGTTGTGCCGAAATCGGTTAATGAATGGATAAATGCGGTAAGTTTATTTACAGGATATGAAGATATAGAAAATTTAAATTGGATCAGTGATAAAAAATTTGTGAAGAAAATTTTTTTCTATTCTGCGTTTACGAATCTGAATATTGGTATTTTAAAATTGGGCTGTGTAAAAAAAATTACTTTGCATATTGCGCAGATATCAGCAAATATCAGAGCAAAGTATAGATTTTGGAATTTAAATGTGGATATGTTTCTGGTATTGTTGTATAAAAAAATAAAGAAAGGTTTCTCTGGATAGAAAATTGTGTAATAACGGTTCTGGTTCGGATCAGTTGGGGAGGATGCATGGCGGTAGAAAACAGATTTAATTTCTATCATGACCGAGGATTTATTCTGGAATTTTTAAAAACTTGCGGAGGGGGCTTGGGGAACAATGAATTTATTTTCGCAAAATATGGATGAATATGCGTCGTAATAAAGTTTTATTTGTCATTTATTCCATTTACGGCGGCGGCGCGGAAAAGCAGATGCAGTATATTCTGGAATATATAGATAGAAACAGGTTTGAGCCGCATCTTGCGGTGTTTCATCTATCAGGGAAAGAAAAGACCGTGGTGCCGGAAGATGTAAATGTTTATGATTTAAGCACAATGCTCAGGCCGGCGTCGTTGTTTTTAGTTTTTAAGCTTATGGGACTTATTCGAAAAGTTCGACCGGATATAATTTTGTCTTTCACATGGGGAGTGAATATTATTTCGGTTTTAGCCGCGCTTGTTACCCGTGTAAAAATCATGATAAGCGAGAGAATAACGCCCTCATTGGACTTCAAGGACTATTTATTTCCGCGCATGAGACGAATAATGATAAAAATATTTTATCCGAAAACCGAAAAAATAATAGCTAATTCTTTCTACGCGAAAAGGGATCTGAGCGAAAATTTTAATGTGAAAGCGGAAAAGATAGAGGTTATTCACAATGGTATTGACGCGGAAAAGATAAACAGGCTGAAAGATACCTATGAGCTCGGCTGCGGAGATTATGTTCTCGGCTGCGGAGATTATGTTCTCGCCTGCGGCAGTTTAAACAGACGGAAAAATTATGATTTTCTAATTGAAGTGATGTCCGGGATAAAAGGATTTTCGCTGGTGATACTGGGGGAGGGCCCGCTGAAAGCTCATCTTGCCTCAAAGGCGCGTTCGCTCGGCGTGAACCTGATTCTGCCCGGATTCGCCGAAAATCCGTATCCTTATTTCAAAAGAGCTAAACTTTTTGCGCTTACATCGCTGTATGAAGGTTTCCCCAATGTTATTCTTGAAGCGATGGCTATTGGCGTTCCTGTCGTGGCTGTTGATTGTCCGGGAGGCATAAGAGAATTAATAAAAAATGGGGAAAATGGTATGATTATCAGGCAAGACGGCATGACGGAAATGGCAGAAGTTATTAAGATGATTCGCGAAGAACCTGAATTTGCCCGGAAGTTAGCGAAAAACGCGCTCGATAAGGTTAGCAGTTTGAAGGTGCTATTGATGGTGAAAAAATATGAAAGTCTTATTGGTTAAACCAGGCAACAGAATTGCCGACCATATTCAGCCGCCGTTAGGTTTGGCGTATATAGCTGCCTGCCTAAAAACTGAACATGAAGTAGAAATTTTGGATATGCCTAAATACGGCAGGAATTTAGGCTATTTTAAAGAAACTCTTCACAGATTTAAACCGGACATTATAGGATTCCAATGTTATAGCGTTGAAGCGTCGGAAACAAAAGAGTTGGTTACTATAAGCAAAAACAGTTTTCCGTCAGCTCGGATTATTATAGGGGGGCCGCATCCCACTCTTTGTCCGGAAGAAGTAATGGCATCTATGGGCAGTAATGTGGATTTTTTAATACGCGGCGAGGCAGAAAGGAGCTTCCCGTTATTATTGAATAATTTAAAACAGCCTGAAAATTTTAAAACTATTCCCGGATTGGTGTACAGGGAAAGCGGTGAATTAAAAATCAATCATCCTGAATTGATACAGGATTTAGATGAATTACCTTTGCCTTCATGGGATTTGATAAAACCACAGGAATATCCGCCTGCCCAGCACGGGGCTTTTTTTAAAAAATTCCCGATAGCTCCGATTATAACAACTCGCGGCTGCCCGTTTGCTTGTACTTTTTGTACTGCGCCTATTTTGAGTGGAAATTTTATTCGCAAGAGGAGCGCAGAATCAGTGTTGAGTGAAATCAGGGTATTGTATTATAATTTTGGTATTAAAGAAATACATATTGTAGATGATAATTTTACGCTTGATAAAAATCATGCCATGTCAATTCTAAAGACGATTCGTTCAAGCGGCCTTCCGATTTCTCTAGCCGTTCCGAACGGGGTGAGATTAAATACTCTTGATGAAGAACTTTTGGATTTAATGAAAAAATGCGGCTTATATTTAATTTCCGTGGGGATAGAGTCGGGGTCTGATAAAACTTTGAAAAGGATGCAAAAGGCTTTGAGTGTAAATCTCATTAAGAAAAAATTGACGTTGATAGACAATATGGGAATAGATATTGCGGGGTTTTTTATAATAGGGTTCCCCGATGAAACAGCAGATGATATAAAAACAACAATCAATTTTTCTCTTCAATTACCTCTTTTGCGGGCAAATTATTTTACTTTTTTACCGTTGCCGAAGACGCCGATATATGATGAACTTAAGGCCAAAGGAGAACTTAATAACATTGTATCTTCCAAATTGTTGTTCGAGTGCGCTCCGTATGCCCCAAGAGGTATGACTCACAATAGCCTGAGAAATTTCCAGAGAGAGGCTTTCCTAAAGTTTTATCTGCGTCCCCGAACGCTTGTTAGGAATTTGCTCAAGATTAAATCTCTGAAGCATTTCTGCTATCTGGTTAAAAGATTTTACCATTGGGTGGTTATGTGAAATACATTAGCCCCAATTATTCATACTCTTAACGATAAAAAGTTGAAAAAGGCCTCCTTTTATGGTACAATACCGTCGTGAAACGAAAAATACAAAACCCAAAAGGAGGCCTAA
>VMTI01000048.1 GCA_013791675.1 bacterium
AAAAAAAGGCAATAAACTTAATCTAAAATATATTATTGCTTTGCTTAATTCTGTGCTAATGAATTTCTATTTCAATAAAAAAATGATAACAAACCCAGATATTTTCCCATATATTAAAGGAATACATTTAAAAAAATTACCAATCAAAAAAATCTCCAAATCTGCCCAAAAACCATTTATTGAAATCGTGGATAAAATTCTTGACATTACTAAAAATAGCGATTATTTGGAAAATCCCACAAAAAAAGAAGAAGTAAAAGAATACGAGCGCCAAATTGACCAGAGGGTTTACAAACTATATGGCTTAACCGACGATGAAATAAAAATAGCAGAGGAAGGATAATGGGATGCAATGCATAAATTGAAATTGCGGAGAATTAAAAAATGAATAAAAATGAGTTAGAATTACTGTTATCTCAAGGAGAAGGATATAATCTTGAATTTAAAGAGAATTTTTCTAAAAACATTGGTAGAGAAATATGCGCCTTTGCTAATGCAGCCGGCGGCAAAATAATAATTGGTATCAGTGATAAAGGACAGAAAAGAGGTTTTAAAGTATCTAATAGAATGAAATCTGAAATTCAGGACATAGCAAGGAAATCGGAACCGCCTATTAAGATTGACATTGGGAACGTTGATACGGATGTTTTTATTATTAATGTGTTTGAAGGAGAAGATAAACCATATTCTTATGGTGGGAAGTTTTTCATAAGAGAAGGCGCTAACACGCAACAACTTGCGAGAGAAGAGATTAGAACATTTTTTCAAAAAGAAGGAAGAGTTCTATTTGATGAGATGCTTAATAAAGATTTTAACATAAAGAAAGATTTTGATAATGCAAAGTACAGTAAATACGTAGCAAAAGCAGGCATTTCCAGAGTTGCCGATAAAAATATTGTATTAGGAAATTTGGGACTTCTTAAAGATGAATGCATTAGAAATGCGGGAATCTTGCTATTTGCAAAAAATATCAAGAAATATTTTATTAATGCCACATTAACCTGCTGCATATTTCAAGGCAAATCCAAAGCTGAAATACTGGACAGAAAAGAATATGATTCCGATATATACTCAAATTATGAAAGCGCAATTTTATATTTACAGAAAAATCTTAAAACAAGATATGTTATAAAAGATGCCGGCCCGAGAAAGGAAGTTCTTGAAATTCCGGAAGATGTTTTAAGGGAGACTGTATTAAATGCGATTCTCCATAGAGATTATTTTGAGAAAGGCGCCTGTATAATGGTGGAAATTTATTCAGATAGAATTGAAATCAGTAATCCCGGCGGACTGGCGGCCGGGCTGAATCCTGGGGATTTTGGTAAAAAAAGTTTATCAAGGAATCCATTGCTGTTCGGATTGGTTCATCGGATGGGTTTAGTAGAAAAAGTTGGTTCAGGTATAGAAAGAATGCGGTTAGCAATGGGGAATGCCGGACTTAAAGAACCGAAGTTTGAATTTGGAACATTTTTTACCGTAATATTAAAAAGACCTGCATGGGAAAAAGATTTCACCCGGAAAACACCCAGAAAACGCCCAGAAAACACCCAGAAAATAATAGATGCTGTTTTAGAAAAACCCGCAATAACAAGAAAAGAATTAGCCCAGAAATTAGGTTTATCGCAAGATAGCATAAAACACCACATATTAATTTTGAAAAGGAAAGGTATATTAAAAAGGATTGGTCCGGATAAAGGAGGATATTGGGAAATTAAGGAATAGGGTGAGATTTCCAGCGGATTATGCCGAGGAAATAAAAGTTATGGAAGAAAGTTTAGGCAATGCAGAGTGAGGGAAGTTTGAAAGAAAAAAATATGACAGATATTGTCAAACGGGAAATTGTAGAAAAAAAGATATTTTTAATTAGGGGTCTGAATGTAATGCCGGATAGGGATCTGGCAGAGTTTTCAACAGAATAAACAGGTGCGAGCCAATGGGAACCGTCCCTATTGGAGGTGCCATTTGGAGGGGAAATATGGGAAAGAAAAAGCCGGATGTGAGAGGAATAGAAAAAGATATTTCGGATTTGAAAAGGGCCATGGAGGGCAGGGAGTTTGAGTCAAAGCAGGATGTGGATAAATTCTTAAAGAACGTGATTAACAATGGGCTGTCTCCGAAAACGAAATCCCTGAAAGCGCTGGATAAAGCGCAGGATTTGGTGTATGACGCATGGGAGGAGGACGAGCCGGAGTTTCGGATAAAATTAGCAGAAAAAGCGCTTAAAATATGCCCCGACTGCGCCGACGCCTATAATTTGCTGGCTGAGGAAACGGCATGCAGCATAGAAGAAGAGAAAGCGCTTTATGAAAAGGCGGTGAAGGCAGGTGAGCGCGCTCTCGGGAAGAAGATATTTAAAAATAATATCGGTTCTTTCTGGGGATTTATTGAGACGAGGCCTTATATGAGGGCGCGGGCGGGGCTTGCGCGGTGTTTGTGGGAACTCGGGGAACATGAGCAGGCAATTAAACATTACAGGGAAATGCTCATACTTAATCCGGGCGATAATCAGGGGATAAGGTATGTTCTTGTTTCGTGTCTCGGAACGCTTGGAAGGTTTGAGGAGCTTGAAGAATTATTGTGCGGCAGTGAATATGACGGTGATTGGTCGCCGCACTGGCTTTATACGAAGGCGCTTCTAATTTTTAGGAAGGAGGGGCGGTCGGAAAAGGCGGAGGAAAAGTTATCAGAGGCGTTGAAGCAGAATTGTTTCGTCCCTGATTATTTAACGGGCAAAAAGGTTATTTCGTCGACGCTCCCTGATAGGGTGACCGTGGGCGGTGATGATGAAGCGATGTGTTATGCGTCAGATCTTCTCATGACATGGCTTAAGGTGCCGGGCGCGATTGATTGGGCGCGAGAGAAAAACATAATAAAGGAAAAGTTAGCGAAAGTCGGACGGAATGACCTCTGCCCCTGCGGCAGCGGAAAAAAATACAAGAAATGCTGTGGTATAATCATGGGGAGCAGTTAAGAACAGAAAAAGGGGCGGAGAAAAACAGGCGGTGGAAGAAAATGAAGGACGTCCCCAGTTTGGAGGATTTATGAAAAAAGCAATGAAGATTTTGGCTGGAGTTTTGGCTGTGGCGCTTATTGTGTTTGCGGCGCGTGAGATATACATACGTCAAACCACGGATAAGATTTATCTAATCTACACATCCGACATTCACGGCCATGTTCTGCCGGAAAAACATTATGACGCATCGTCAGGGGTGACATGGGAAACGGGCGGCGCCGGATCTTTGAACACCTATATGTCTTTTCTGGACAAACCCCATCTTCTGATTGACGCGGGAGATATTTTTATGGGCACACCTGAAGGCGCTTTGGGCCGAGGTGAATTCATAGTAAAGCTTATGAATGATTTAAAATACGCGGCTGTTGCTGTGGGCAATCACGAGCTTGATTACGGCATTGATAATTTTAAAAAATTGGCGGCGAAATCGGATTTTCCTTTCTTATGCTGCAATCTCACATACAGAGACGGCTCCGAAATTTCTTTTATAAAACCATATGAGATATTTGAAGTCGGCGGATATAAAATAGGTGTGACGGCCGTGATAGAAGAAGACCTTCACAAGGTGCTGGCCGGCGCGAACGCGGCGATGTTCGCCGTGAAGCCTGCCGCGGAAAGCGCGCAGAAAATCGCCGATGAGCTCGCGGAAAAATGCGACGTGGTGGTGGTGCTTTCGGGGCTGGGGCTTGAAGAGGATAAAGAGCTGGCTAAGAAAATTACGGGGGTAGATATAATAGCCGGCGGGGAAACCCACATAGCTCTGGAGAAAGCCGTTAAGATAAACGGTATTATGGTTTGCGAGCCGGGCTGGGGCATGCGTTATGCGGGAAAAATAGAAATGCGCGTCGGGAAGAAAGGCCTTGTCAGAGCAAAATGGCATCTGGATAAACTTTTGCTGTCTAAATACCAGAGCGGGAGTTTTGTTTCAGAGCGCATAGGCGAATATGAAACCGATGATTACAAAAATATGAACAGTCCTGTCGGCTCATCTTCAATGTGGATTCAGCGGCAGGGCCCCGGATGCCTCAATCCTATGGGAAATCTTGTCGCCGACGCGATGAGGGCGGCGGCGGGGACGGATTTCGCTTTTCAAAATCAATACGGGATAAGGTCGGAGATTGCTCCGGGAACTGTCAGGATAAAAGATATCGTCGCTGTTTCGCCTTTCGGCAACACTATTGTGACGATGAAAATGACAGGCGCCGGGGTGAGGGAGCTTCTCAAACAAAGCGCGACCATGGAGAAAGGGCTGCTTCAGATGAGCGGCTTAAAAATGATGTTTAATTCGGAACTGCCGAAAGATAAAAGGCTTCTCAACGTTATTGTCAAGGATGCGGAGATAGACGGGGAAAAAGAATATACCGTCGCGACTAACAGTTTTCTTGCCGGAGGCGGCGACGGTTTTGTCACATTCAAAGAAGGGAAAGATATAAAGGACACAAAGATAAAGCTTATGGACGCCGAGATAGAATATTTTAAGAATCATTCACCCGTGAGCCCGTCTCAGGAAGAAAGGATAACGGATATCAGAAATTAAGATTTGTTTCAAAGAGAAACTGTTTTATTTTCCCGCCGGTGTCTGATAGGGCTTCTCCCTGCGAAAAAGACGAGTATATAAGCCTGAATCCGAGATTTTGTGTAGGAGCGTATTCCAATCCCATATCCATTTCTTTTCCGAGTTCTTTTAACCCCGCGGCGTTGCCCGCGACGAGATTGTAAGAGAAGTAGTTAAACAGAAAGTTTACGGGTTTGGCGAACGGGGTACTCTTGAAGCCGGTGCCTATTATCCGGAGATTATTAAGAGTGTTGCTTCTGCCGTTTTCCCTGTTTTTCATATAATATTCGCCGAAGTTTTTTTCTTCGTTTACAAATGTCGCGCCGGAGGTAAAATTGTCTTCGCCGTTCGCGAATAAAACAAAAGCGCGTCCTTTTCCGAATTTGTATATGTTTCCTAAAGCCGTTACCCGCGCGAGCAAGGCGCTTGTTTTAACATCACTCCCCGCGCTTTGGGCGTATTCAAATAGCCACTGTATTTCTTTGGTTTCGGGGCTTTCATATCGAAGGTCAAGAAGCGAAAGTTTCGTTGAGCTTGAAAGCGTTTTATTGAAATCCGAAAAATATGTAAGCGACGCATTTCCGCCGAAAGCATTTCTTGACAGAGAAACAAAATAAATGTCCCTGTCCGCTTCGCTGCCCGCGAAAGAGGCGGATGAAGCTTCTATGAGTTTGAAGGCCGCTCCCTCGCCTGTGAAGCCCCATGGCAGAGAGGCGTTTAATTTAATTCCGCTGAGGCCCGTTTTTTCATCGTTCAAGAGCAGCCCGTCGCCGAGTTTGCAACCCTGCCGCCCTATCGATGCGCCAAGGGGCAGGCCGAAAATATGCCCGGCGCTTATATAAGCTCTGTCAAGGAAAAGTTCTTCTTCGCTGTCTCTCCCCCATATTCCGTTATTTTGCAGAGAGATTTTTCCCGTTACGTCTTTCTGCATCAGGCCTTCAAAATAAAAACGCGTGCGCTGTTCAAAGTAAGAGCATTTTCCATCACCGCCAGATGGATTGTCTGAGCTGAAAGCCCGGCCCCGTATATCAAGGCCGGTGTTTATATCAGCGTGAAGAATACTCCCGGTAAGAAAAACTGTCATGGCTGCGGCGGCAATTTTTTTGTTCATCATTTTCATATTGCACAATAGTAAATTTTTTAAGAGAAATTTGCAAATAGGGCCGCTTTTATATTAAAATAAACTCCGAAAAAAAATGATGCGGCCTGCGGAGGGGAAGCGGATTACGGAGGGAAAATGAAAAACAAATTTGAGAAAGTGACCTTCAGGACGGCGCCTGTTTATATAGCGGTTATGGCGATGCTTTATTTCGCAAAAGCGGCGGATATGAGTAAGCTGTTTCTTATGATGGGCGCGGCGCTTATAGCTGTCGGGGAATTTTTCAGGCTCTGGGGATGCGGGCATCTCGTAAAGACCAAAGAGCTGATAATATCAGGGCCTTACGCACATCTCCGGCACCCGCTTTATCTGGGTACATATCTTATAACTTTCGGCTTCTGCATGATGGCCGGCATGTGGTGGCTGCTCATTGTCAGCCAGCTGGTGTACGCGCTGTATTATTATCCGCGGAAAGAAATTATAGAAGGTTTCAGGCTTGCCGCAATCTACGGTGAGGATTATTTCAGGTACATGAGAACTGTGCCGGCGCTTATTCCGTCGCTGAAACCCTACGCGAAAAATAATAATAAATGGTCTTTTAAGAGGATGGTGGAAAATAGTGAGCTTGGCATTCTCGCGCTTGATATAGCGGGCATTGCCATTCTTTATCTCAAGTTCGCCGGAAAAATTTGAAGTTTATCAAAAATCTGTCAAATCCGTCGTATCATCAGGCGGAGGTAGTGCTCGCGTCCGAGGGCGGAAGAAAATTTGTGCGTAAAGATTTCCGTAAATGGGGATGGGCAGGAAGATTTTTGCTTGACCGCGAGGCCGGTTTTTATAGAAGATTGCGCGGGATATCCGGTATTCCAGAATTTTACGGCTCTCCGGAGTCCGGAGTATTGGATATTGAATACATAGAGGGCAATTCAATAAACGAGAACAGGAATCTGCCCGTGGAATTTTTTGTGAAACTCCGGAAAATTATCAGTGAAATTCATTCGCGCGGAGTTCTTTATTTTGATTTGAGGCACAAAAGCAATGTTCTTGTGAAATCCGGCGAGCCGGTGCTCATAGATTTCGCCACATGTTTTTATGTTCCCCCGCTGGTGCCGCTGCTGGGCTGGGTGGATTTTGAGGCTGTGCTGTTTCTCAAGCACAGCGTTTCGCCGGAGCTTTTGAGTTCTTCAGAAGTCATGCATGTAAAAAAAATGAACAGGATATGCAAACTGTGGTTTTTCAACCGCATAATTAAGGGCGATTAACGCAAATTTTATCAGAATGCATACACTGTCCTTGAAACCGGTTACATATTTATTTACAATAATCGCTAAAGTTATTTTAAGGAGTGAGGTTATATTATGAGTGTTCCGAAAAGGATTGAAAAAATTATCAGCAAAGGCGGCGATATCGTTGATTATGATTCCGATAGAATAATCAAGTCTATCGCGCTCACAATTACGGATGTTGAACATGCCACGCAATGGATAACCGACAGGCGCGCTCAAATGTGTTATGAGACCATAAATAAAGCGGCCTATGACGCGTTTTATAATCTTCATTTTCTTCTGAAAGATTTTTTCAAAAAATATATCAGCTTTGAGCCCGAAGAAAGGTACAGGAGGCTTGAAAATTCCCGCGTGATGGAGCGTTTATTAATTGTGCTCTTAGAAGAATTTAAAAGCGTGGGCGAGGTGCAAAACAATATAGCGCTCGCCGAATTCATTGAGAAAGAAATTGACGGGGCGCGCCTGGAAGAAAAATACAGGCTTGAGCTTTTTCCGTCCGTAACAGAGAGCGAAAAATCTGGCATTATAGATTTTCTGAGCGAAAGAGTTTTAAAGCTTTCCCGGCAAACCCTTGTTCCCGAACAGCTTTATCCCGCGCGTGATTTTGTGATGGATATGATTGAACAGACTCTGAAAAAAATAGGCGAGATTGAAATTGCCGAGGGGTTTATGATTTTCAGGGAAGGTAAAAAGAAAATCCGTGACGGTGAAATAACCACTGAGCAGTTTACGCGAAACGGTATCCATTATGAAATGTGCAGAAAAACGCTTGAATGGAATATAGAAAATAAATGTGAAAAGATATTTGATTTAAATGATTGGGTGCGTAACCGCGACGGAAAAGATATCGGAACTCTGATTAAAATGTCGGATAAAAGGTTTAAAGAAGATGTTGACGCTGTGGCGAAGAAAATTCTCGGTCGCGTTGGCGAAGTCAGGATTATAATTATAGCGGGGCCTTCGTGCTCAAACAAAACCACCACCACCGTGATTATAGGAAAGGCGTTGAGTCAAGCGGGGCTGAAGCTGAAGCAGCTTAATGTGGATGATTATTTCAAAAACCTGGAAGACCAGCCGAAAGATGAGTTCGGCGACTACGATTTTGAAATGCCGGAAGCTATAGATATAGACCTGCTCAATGAAAATTGCAGAGATTTGATCGGAGGGAAAAGCATTCAAAAACCCCGGTACAATTTCAAAACCGGGCATCGTGAATCCTATGCGGAATTCCGTCTTGAAAAAGATGAAATCCTTCTGATTGACTGCCTGCACGGGCTTTACAGAAGATTGACCGCTTCTGTTCCCGCCGTCAACAAATTCAGCATTTACATTGAGTCAATGAACATACTCCGCGACACTGAAAATATGTATACGAGATGGGCGGACATAAGAATGCTTAAAAGAATGATAAGAGATGTGAAATACCGCAATTATTCAACGGAGCAAACCCTCGCGCACTGGCCTTATGTCAGGAAAGGCGAGCTCAAGCACATTCTCCCTTATATTTTATCCACGGACGCGGTTATAAATGCAGGGTTGCCTTATGAGCTTCCTGCGTTGAAAAAGTCGCTTGAAAATATTATGCCGCCGTCGGAATTTATAGATAATTTGCGAAAAGAAGGGCGTCTTGACGCCTATATTCGCGGGGTGCGCGTGAAATCGCTTTTGGAAACGGTGGATCCGATTGAAGATCTCAGCATCATTCCCGCCACATCGCCCTTGCGGGAGTTTATCGGCGGAAGCGCCTACGCTATTCCGCATAACGAATAATAAACAAAAACCGCAGCATATAAGGGTTTACTTTATAGCGGAAATTTTATATCGTTATTGATAATTTTCGGCATGAAGCCCAGCTCGATGCGGCGTGCCGTAGGCACAGGAGGAACAAGAGTGGTTAAGATAAGACTTAAGAGGATGGGGGCAAAGCATACGCCCTATTACAGAATTGTTGTTATTCCGTCGGAGAAACGGCGTGACGGGAGTGAAATAGAACGTCTCGGCTGGTATGACCCCGTAAAAAAGGGTAATGAACAGTATAAAATCAATTTAGAACGCGCCGAATACTGGATGTCCAAGGGCGCCCAGCCGACGGCCGTGGTGCGCAGTTTTATAAGAAAAGAAAAAGCGAAAAAAATCGCCTGAAAGCGGTTTTATGAACAGCAGGGTTTTAATCGGAAGGATAGGCCGGAAACATGGCCTGGGCGGTGAGTTTTATCTGACAAGCTTTGTTCCTCTTCCTCACGAATTGCCCGCTGTTTTTTTAGAGGAAACCCCGGACAGTTTCGGAGAAGATGCGCGTAAAATTGAGATTGATTCATTGACGAGCGCGTCGGGAAAATGGCTTATCGCGTTTAAAGATGAAACAGATTCTTTAACGGGGAAATATATCAGCGCTGAAAAATATGAGCTTGCCGACGGATTTTATTGGCAGGATGAGCTTATCGGCTGCGAAGTTTCGGATCCCGCGGGGGTGAAACTGGGGCGGCTGGCTGAAATTCTTGAGGACGCTTCCCAGGTATGGGTTAAAATTGAAACCGCCTCGGGAGAAACGATGGATGTCCCTTTCCTTGAAAGATTTGTTAAAAAAGTTGATACAGCCGCAAAAAAGATTATAGCGGATTTTCCGGAAAGCGTGGTGGTGCGAGGGGAATGAAAATAGATATACTCACAATATTTCCGGAGTATTTTGACGGCCCTCTTAAATGCGGCCTGCTTGGCAAAGCGGTTGATAAGGGTTTGCTGGAGATAAAGATTACGGATATAAGGGCATTTACTCCCGACGGAAAAGTGGATGACCGGCCTTTCGGCGGAGGCTCAGGCATGATTCTCAAAGCCGAGCCGGTTTACCGCGCGGCTATGAGTGTAATGACGGACGGCGCCGAAGTGATAATGCTTTGCCCGTCGGGCGAACGTTTCGCGCAGGAAAGAGCCTTGTTCCTTTCCGGGCAGGAACATATTATACTTATAAACGGCAGATACGAGGGAATAGACGAGCGCGCGGCGGAAGCGCTGGGTGTGAGAAAAATTTCAATAGGCGATTTTGTTCTTAGCGGCGGCGAGGCGGCTTCAATGGTCGTTATTGAAGCCGTGTCAAGGCTTATTCCCGAATTTATGGGTAATCCGGGAAGCCTGGATGAGGAGTCGTTTATTGACGGTTATATTGAATACCCTCAGTATACGAGGCCCGCGGAGTTTATGGGAATGATGGTGCCGGAAATTCTTTTAAGCGGCAATCACGGGGAAATTGAGAAATACAGAAAAAGTAAAAAGAGGAAGGTTAAGGTATGAGGACTGGATTTGACAATTTTAAGGCGGGAGACACGGTAGCGGTAACGCAGAAAATAAAGGAAGGCGAAAACGAGCGTCTGCAGATTTTTACCGGAGTGGTTATGGCTATTAAAGGGAAAAGCAAACCTGTTTCTTTCACCGTCAGGAAAGTTTCCTACGGCATTGAGATAGAAAAGGTATATCCTTATGAGATGCCTGCGCTGCAGTCGGTTAAAATAAAGAGCAAGGGAAAAGTCGCCCGCGCCAAACTTTATTATCTCAGAGGCCGCACTGGCCGCGCGGCGAGGATAAAAGAGCTGTAAGGCTCTTCTCGTGGTATCGGAAAAACGGATTTCCGGAAACCTCGCGGAGGATAAGGCCTGCTCTTTTCTGGAAGAACAAGGCTTCAAAATAATCTGCAGAAATTTTGCCGTGCGATTAGGCGAGATTGACATCATCGCCGCTGATGGTGAAGAACTTTGTTTTATAGAGGTTAAATCCTCAAAAGGCGGATTTTTGCCGCCGGAGCTCAAGGTGAATAAGATTAAACAGAGAAAAATTATCAAAACAGCGTCTATTTATATGGGAAAAGAAGGAAAGAGTTTTAACTCTTTCAGATTTGATGTTATAGCTTTTGACAGAGGTGAAATCAGGTATTACAGGGATGCTTTTACAGCGGACATATGACAGAAGATAAAAATGTAAAAGCTTTTGCCGGCGCCGGCGGCATAGAATTTGACAACAGCCTGCGCCCGCGCGATCTGGGTGAGTTTGTGGGCCAGGCGGCGCTCAAAAAAAAGCTTGATATATGCCTTCGGGCTGCGGGAGGAAGGGAGCAGCCTCTTGACCATCTTCTATTTCACGGCCCCCCCGGTTTGGGCAAAACAACTCTCGCGTATATCATGGCGCGCGAGATGGGCGTTAACATAAGATGCACATCCGGCCCCGCGCTTGACAAGGTGGGGGATCTGGCGGCGATACTCAGCAGTTTTTCGCCGGGAGATGTGTTTTTTATAGACGAAATACACAGGCTTAAATCCAGCGTTGAAGAAGCCCTGTATCCGGCCATGGAAGATTTCAGGCTGGACATAATAATAGGAGAAGGCCCCTCGGCGAAAACTATGCAGCTGCCTCTGCCGAAATTTACGCTTATCGGCGCCACGACCCGGAGCGGTTCATTAGGCTCCGCGCTGCGGGACAGATTCGGTATCGTGGAAAGAATAGGCCTTTATCCTCCGTGCGAGCTGTCTGAAATTATAGAAAGGTCCGCCGGAATTCTAAAAGTGCAAATAAAAAAAGACGCGTGTTTTTTAATCGCATCCAGGTCAAGAGGAACGCCGCGCATAGCCAACAGGCTGCTTCGCCGCGTCAGGGATTGGACGCAGGTTCAAGGGCAGGATATTATTTCCTCAGCCGCCGCTGACGAAGCTCTGGCGGTTTTCGGTGTGGACAGAAACGGTTTATGCGAGATGGACAGGAAACTTCTCACCGTTCTTATAAAAAATTACAATGGAGGCCCGGCGGGATTAAAAACTCTTGAGGCGGCCTTGGGCGAAGAAGCCGAAACGATAAGCGATGTTTATGAGCCGTACCTGATTCAGGAGGGTTATCTTGAAAGGACAAAAGCCGGCCGCGTTGTTACGCTGAAAGCCCGAAAGAAGCTTGGAATCAAAAAAGAAGACGGTGTTGAGCTCTTCTGATACGCTCGTTCATATTTGTTGCGGGCCCTGCATGTGCGGCGTTTATCCAACCCTCGGCAGAGAAAAAAAAATAACCGCTTTTTTTTATAATCCTAACATACATCCGCGCGATGAATATATCAGCCGTTTTATGACGGCGGGCTTTGTCTCCGCGCATTTTGGTTTCAATATGATTTCTGACACCGCTTTTGACGTCGAAAAATGGGCGAAAAATGTTTTATCGCAGGCTCCGAGGTGCTCGGCATGCGTAACAGACCGGCTCATGAAGACCGCTGAAACAGCGCGCGCAAAAGGTTTCACCTCTTTTACAACAACACTTCTGGTGAGTCCTTATCAAAATCATAAATTCATAAAAGAGGAAGGCGAAAGAATATCCTCTCTTACGGGTGTTGATTTTTTTTACAGGGATTTTAGAAAAAATTATGGTGATTCCGTCAGAATTTCAAAAGAGCTTCTTCTGTACAGGCAAAAATATTGCGGCTGTATTTTCAGCGAGGCTGAAATGCTGCATCCACCGAGGCAGAGTGCTCCGGGGCGTGCGGAGAGCCGTCTGCCCTCAACCAGTGAAAAGAAGATGGAGCCTGCCGTATGAGGTGTTTCATGCCTCAGCGCAACCGAAACGACCTGAGAAGCTCTTTCAGCATCTGCGGCGGCGCGCTGTTTTTTCTATTTATCGCGCTGATGTTTTTAACGGTGCGTCTTGATGCGGGGCGTGACCCGCAGATAATCAAGGTGCTGGTAGAGAGCGGTCAAAAAAATCTGAATATTTCTTCTCCGCAGAGCCTGACGGCGGTGGATATGCAAACCGGAAGGCGGGCGAGTTTCCCGGCAGGCGGCTCGTATAGAGTGATTCCCCGCCCCGGAGGTATAACCATAAGGGGAGAGCTATTTTCATCCATAGTAAGGATTATCCCGGAAGGTAAGATTTTAAGAGTGAACGGGCACTCCTACAGAGATAGTATCATACTGAAAAATGACGGTGCACTTCTTGGGGCGATAAACGAAATAGGCGTTGAAAGTTATCTTTTCGGTGTTTTACCGCGTGAGGTTTCCCCATCTTGGGGCGAAGAAGCGTTGAAGGCCCAGGCTGTTGTTTCAAGGACTTACATAATGAGAAACCTCGGCAGATTCGCTAGCAAGGGATATGATCTCACATCTTGTGAGAATTCTCAGGTTTACGGCGGAGCCGAATGCGAAACACCCGCCACAAGCGCCGCTGTGCTTGAAACGGCGGGTGAGGTAATTAAATACAAAGGAAACATCGCGGGGGTGTTTTTTCACGCCGATTCCGGGGGGCACACCGAAAGCCCTGAATTTGTGTGGGGATCTTCGTCTGTGCCGCCGTATCTGAAAGGCAGGAGAGAACCGGTCAGAGAAAAAACGCCGTATTCTTTTTGGGAATATAAAATAACTTTTGACAGGCTCGCGGAGATTTTGAACAAAAATGGATATAAGACGGGAAAAATAAAGAGAGTTATTATTTCCCAAAAAACCGGATCAGGCCGGGCGAAAGATTTTATAATATATGCCGAAACAGGTAAAACGAAAATTAATTCAGGAAAATTCAGGACTATGCTTGGCGGAAGAAATATAAAGAGCACAAAAATTAAAAAAATCACGAATGAAAGAAAGGAAGTCGTTTTCAGCGGTTCCGGCTGGGGACACGGCGTTGGCATGTCCCAGTGGGGAGCGAAAGAGCTCGCTGAAAAGGGCTGGGGCTACAAAAAAATACTTGAGTTTTATTTTCCCGGAACCAGAATAAGCAAGTTTTAAAATTCCTGCCGAACGCCCTGTGAGATTCGCAGAATCTCCAGGACTCAGTCTCCCTTGGAATTGGAGCACAATTCCAGGGACTCAATCCTGGAAATGCTTTGCATTTCACAGGGCCGGGGATTTCATAGAAATCCCTCGGGGCCACTCGCCGCTCATAACTCTGAACGGTGATTAAAGAATTTCGTCAGGGAGGTTCTGTCTTTTGAAAACCGGTTTTTTCCCGGTGTGCTCGTCCGCATAATTTCCTTTTTTATGAGAATATATTTTATTTTTAACTGCCGGCTTAGGCGCCTCGCCTTCAGATGGCAGTCTTTCAAGTATTTCAAAAATATCACTGCGTAGAAAAAGTTTCTGAAATCGTGACGGTATTCTTCCGCAAATAAACATCAGCTGTTCCGGAGCCATGCTTATGAAGTTGGCTATTTGCGCGATTGTTTCCTCTTCCGCGGGGGGATTGCGTTTGCCTTTGAGCACTTTTGAAAGATAGGAACTGTCAATTGAGCATTGTTTTGCGAATGCGCGAAGTGAAAGTCCCGACTCTTTTATGGCTTCTTTGATCACCCCTGCAAAGTTTTTTTGAATCACTTACTTGGCAATTCTTACAAAATCGCCTATCTGTACGGAACCTTTGGAATAATTTATGGTGGCGATACAAGAGTTGTTCTGTATATCATCGCTTACCGTCAACCGGCCGAAGCGGCGTATAAGTACGCCCATAAGTTTTTTTGTTTCAGGATGATATATTTTTTTGCTTGCGCGGTAGATATCAAAAGTGTCTTTGTCTTTGACCCCGGCATTTTTACCTATATCAAGAATAACTTTTGACCGTTGAGCGTGCAGCGCTATTTCCTCAGTAAAGGCCGAAATTTTTCCCGCATATTTAAAGTCAAGAGGCTGAGGGGAGTTTTCTTTATAAGGAGCGATAAACATGTCAAAGTTTTGTTCTTCTTCTATTTTTTCTATGGCCGGTTCTTCCTCTTTTTGAACAATTTTCTTTTCTTGCGTCAGGGGTACAATCAGCTCGTCACCCGGAAAAATCCAATGCGATTTTTTGATGTATTTGTTGAAATCCCATATTTCTTTCCAGCGTTCGCCGGAACCGTAAAAATTTTCGGAGATTTTAAAGAAAGTGTCGCCTTTTTTAACGGTGTAAATCTTTAAAACAGTTTCCGTTTCGGCTCCCGCCGAAACCGCGAAAAGAAACGATGCTAATACCAAAGAACAGAAACTTATTTTTTTAGACATTGTACACTCCCCCCTATTTTTTACATAAAATCATATAGTGCTATGATACCAAATACGCGGTCAGGTTGTAAAGCCGAAATACTATCAGTGTCATTTAAGAATCAAAAGTGCACCGTTTTTAATAGATTTAAAAATCAAAAGTGCACTCTTGTAATCTCCCCCTTTTTGATAAAAGGGGGAGCCCAAGAGGGGGATTAGA
>VMTI01000096.1 GCA_013791675.1 bacterium
CCGCTTCCAATGCCACTTTTGCCTTAAACTCTTTACTGAAATTTTTACGCATTCTACTCATCAATACCTCCTGTCTTTCGCAGGATGAATTATACAAATTTTCTATCTTATTACCTGGCTCAAATTATGGGGAGTATTATAAAATATCTCCGCAAATTGTAAGTTCTTTTGGCTACAATGATACTGAACACAAAAATAATGTGAGAAAAGGGTGACATGCATTAACTTATTGACTTACCGCTTAGGCATTGACACTTTATTTTATTTTTTGGATAATTACAAAATGAAAGTTTTAACAATGAATTTCGGAAGCTCCTCCGTCAAATATCAATTATTTGAAATTACTGATACAGAAAAAACACGGCTGGCAAAAGGGTTAATAGAGCATACCGGCTCCGGCACATATATTGCGACATATCACCCCGCAGGCGGAGAGAAAATAAGGGAAGTGATGCAGATTCCTGATACGGCGGCATACCTCAAAATTATCCTGGAAGCGCTTACACATAAAAAATACGGGGTAATAAAATCCGGAGATGAAATAAAAGCGGTCGGGCACAGGATTGCCCACGGCGGTGAACATTTTAAAGAATCTGTTGTAATTACGGAAGAAGTGAAAGAAAAAATTAAAGAGTATGCGTCGCTTGTCCCGTTACATCAGATATATGAGCTTCAAGGTATGGAACTTGCCGAGGCGCTTTTTCCTCATGCTGCCCATACGGCAATTTTTGATACTTCCTTTCATTCGCATATGCCGCCGCACGCGTATATTTATCCTATCCCGTATCATTATTACAAAAGATACGGCATAAGACGGTACGGATTCCACGGCACATCGCATTATTATGTCTCCCTTAGAGCATCCGAGTTATTAAAACAACCCTACGATAAACTTAAAATCATTACCTGCCATTTAGGAAACGGCGCAAGTATGGCCGCGGTAAAAAACGGCGTTTCAATAGATACGTCAATGGGCTTTACCTCCTTAGAGGGGCTTGTTATGGGGACGCGGTGCGGCGATATTGACCCGGGAATAATTCCGCAGATTATCGCGAAAGAAGGCATAACCGCGGAAGAATGTTCTACGCTGCTTAACAGGTCCAGCGGCCTGGTAGGTATTTCAGGCATCAGCAATGATATGCGCGATATCGTCGCTGAAATGGAAAAAGGCAATGAAATGGCAAAGTTAGCGTTTGATATTTACACATATAGAATCCGTAAATACATTTCGGCATACGCGGGGGCAATGGGCGGAGCGGACGCGATAGTATTTACTGCCGGCGTCGGTGAAAGGTCCCCTCTTGTAAGGAAAGCTTGCTGCGAAGGATTATCCTTTATGGGCGTCACGCTTGACTCTGTAAAAAATAAAAATGTGGTCAGTAAAGAAGGGGTTATAAGCGATGAGCATTCCCCTGTAAAAGTTTTTTGTATCCCGACGAATGAAGAATTAATCATGGCAATGGATACTTACAAGTTGGTAAAAAGTTAGTTTAAGGATTAAGGAGGAACAAAATGTCAAAAATTGTCAGAAGCGGTATCATTCAGGCGTCTAATGTAATAGCTCCTACTGCTGATACTTCAAAAATGTCAAAGCAGGAAATTAAGAAGGAAATGGAAAAAATCAGGCAGGCGATGCTTGAGAAACACGAAAAACTGACCGCTGAAGCGGCGAAAAAAGGCGTGCAGGTTCTCTGTTATCAGGAAATTTTCAATTTACCGTATTTTTGCGCGGAGCACCATCAGAGGTGGTATGATATAGCCGAACCTATACCCGGGCCGACAACTGAAGAAGTGTCCAAATGGGCGAAAAAACATTCTATGGCTATCATTGCTCCTATCTATGAATATGTTATGCCCGGCGTATATTATAACACGGCCGCGGTAATAGACGCGGACGGTAAATTGCTCGGCATCACCAGAAAGATGCATATTCCCTACGTTCATCCCGGTTTCTATGAAAAGTATTATTTTAAGCCCGGCAATACCGACTATCCCGTATTCCAGACCGCTTACGCGAAGGTTGCTCCGTATATTTGTTATGACAGGCATTTTCCCGACGGGGCAAGACTCCTTGGGCTGCACGGAGCTGAAATTATGTTCAATCCTTCCGCCACCACCGAGGGTGTGTCAAAATACCTGTGGGAACTGGAACAGCCCGCCCATGCGGTGGCTAACGGATATTTTGTGGGAGCGATTAACAGGGTCGGGCTCGAGGAGCCGTGGAAGACGGGGAAATTTTACGGTATGTCATATTTTTGCAATCCCAAAGGCAAAATTATCGCGCAGGGTTCCGGAGACAAGGATGAAGTGGTGGTTGCCGATTTAAATTTAGAAGAAATTTATGAGACAAGAAACGCATGGCAGTTTTACAGGGACAGAAGGCCGGAAACATACGGTGACCTCGCGAAATTGCTTCCGTAAAAATTCAAGGGGGAGAAAATGAATTTAATTATTAAAAACGGCAGGATTATAACAGCGGAAAAAACTGTATCGGCGGATATCGGAATTGAAAAAGGAAAAATAGTTAAAATAGGAAAGGGTATAAAATCCGCCGGCGCCCGCGTAATTGACGCAAAGGGCAAGTTTGTTATGCCCGGCGGGATTGATATGCATGTCCATCTCAATCTCTTTTTCTGCGGAAGCTATTCCGAGAACTGGGACACCGCTACCCAGGCGGCATCCTGCGGCGGCGTGACCACCATTATTGATTTTGCGTTTCAGAAAAAGGGCGACTCATTAAAAAAAGCAATAGAAGAGAGAAAAGCTGATGCCGAAGGAAAGGTCGCGATAGATTATTCCCTGCACGGCGGAATTACTGACTGGAACGAGCAGACGAAAAACGAAATGAACGACCTGACAATCAACGGCGGCATTCCGTCATTCAAAATGTTTATGATATATAAAAGTCAGGGCTGGATGGCCGACGACGGAATTTTATTTTCAGCGCTTGAACAGACCGCAAAAACCGGCGCTATAATTATGCTGTATGCGGAAAGCGCGTTCATTCTTGATTTGCTGGTTGAAAGATATCACACAAAAGAAATGATGAAAAAATACGGCGCCTACTGCCACACACTTTCCCGTCCCTGTTTTACAGAATATGAAGCAGTTCAACGTGCGGCGATGTGGGCAAAGGTTACCGGCGGAAGGGTCTATATTGTCCATACATCCACTTCGGAGAGCGCGGAAATTGTCGCAAAAGCAAAAAAAGAAGGCGTGCAAATCTGGAATGAGACCTGTCCGCAGTATTTACTTTTGACTGATGACGTTTATAAAAAAGCAAACGGACATTACTATGCCTGCTGTCCGCAGATGAAAAAGAAACATGACGCCCAGGGACTTCTCAAGGCGGTGAAGTCGGGAGCGGTCAGCGTTCTTTCAACCGATACCTGCACATTCAATACTAAGCAGAAAAATATGTGGGAAGGTGACTTTACGAAGATTCCATACGGATTGCCGGGCGTTGAAACACTTCTTCCGACGATGTTCACATTTCTCGTGGGAAAAAACAAAATATCTCCGAACAAATTTGTATCGCTGGTAAGTACCAATCCGGCGAAACTTTTCGGACTTTACCCGCAAAAAGGAGACATCAAGGTCGGGAGTGACGCCGATATTGTGATATTTGACCCGAATAAAAAAGTGACGATTGATTATAAAAAGCTTGCCACAAAATGCGACTGGTCGCCGTTTCAGGGAATGAAACTGACCGGCTATCCGGAGACAACGATTTCCCGCGGAGAAATTGTCGCCGAGAACGGCAAATTCGTCGGCAAGAAAGGTCATGGACGGTTTGTTCCCAGAAAACCGGGCGGAAAACTGTAATAGAAATACCCCGTTCCGCCACAGGCGGACTGCCCCTTTGGAAAAGGGGAATTTTTTAAAGGAGAAAAAAAATGGCTGAAACAAAAAAGTTGACGAAAACCGAAATTAAAGAAATGAGAGAGAAGTTTCTGATGCCGGCGTACATGACCTATTTTAAGGAACCTGTACAGATAGTCCGGGGAGAAATGCAGTATGTCTATGATAATGACGGGAAACGTTATCTGGATGCCTTCAGCGCCGTGGTCACCATTTCTGTGGGCCACTGTCATCCGGATATAGTGCCGGAAGTTCAAAAACAGAATGCGACACTTCAGCATATGACAACCCTCTATTACACTGAAGCTTTAGTAAAGCTGGCGGCGGAATTGGCCTCGATAGCTCCGGGAAAACTGCAAAAA